>JAEHDK010000022.1 GCA_016880465.1 Micromonosporaceae bacterium | reverse complement strand
GAACTCAACCCACTCATCAGCGTCCGGGCCTGACGATTCAGGTCCTCGCGCCAGTTCACCGGTAGCGGCGGTGGTCCGGGCATCGGGGCCGGCGTACCGGAGTTGGCGGCCGCGACCTGGGCCTCGAACTGCGCCATCGTCGTCGCGTTCGCCTGCCACCGGTCATAGATGGGCTTGAGGTCGCGCTTCGCCATCATGATGGCGCCGGTCGCGCCGGCCATCGTGTCGTGGTTCGCGACGGCGGCGTCGTACGTCGACTGCACGGACTCGATTAGCTTGTCGAGCTCGGCGACGTACGCCCGGGATGCCTCGTTCTTGTCGGGCGGCCACGCGGTCGCCAGTTGGTCGCGGTACGACCGGATGTGCGCCAGATGGAGCTCAGTCAGCTCGTACGTCTTCCGCCAGCCAGCCACGTGTGTCCACTGTGGGTTGACGTCGTAGTCGCCGACGAGTTCCCACATCTCCGGCACGCTGTAGGCGCTCCAGCTGGTGCCGGACGCACCGGTTTCGCGTTGGTACATCACGCGCTCGCGGCCGGGTCGGTGGTCGGCGGCGCGGGATCGACGATGATTGCCTCGACGTCCTTGGCACGGGCAACGGCGAGCCCGTCGGCGTCGCCGTACGAGGTGCTGATCGTCTTCGCGGCCGCGGAGAACGTGTATGTCGCGTCCCCGTGCGCGGTCAGTAGTGACGTGGTCATCACCTGACTGCGCTGGTGCGTCTGCAGTAGCTCGACCAGCTCGACGAACTGGCTGGCCGGAGATGCGACGGGCACCTGCATGTCGGCATTGACCTTGGCGCGATGCGGTACGTAGTTGCGCTCTAGCTCATCGTTCAAGGCCGTGGCGAAATCTGCCATGCCCTTCAGGTCAGCCTCGATGGACCCGTAGTCGCGCAACCACTGCGGCCCCAGGTCGTCGTCGGGAATCCTCCCCATGGTCCCCTCCCCAGGCGTCGCATCCCGTCGCCATGCCTGCCGGAGAGGTTAGCCGGTCTTGGCGGCCCGGCACAGCCCGGCTGACGGCTGACTACCATCTCGGGCATGCGGAACCTGTGGCGGGAATTCAAGGCCTTCGCGATGAGCGGGAACGTTCTCGACCTCGCACTCGGCTTTCTGATCGGGGCAGCGTTCGCCGGCCTGGTGCAGTCGCTGGCGAACAACGTGCTCATGCAGCTGGTGGCCGCTGCCGTGGGTAAGCCCGACTTCTCGAAAGTCGCCATCAAGCTGAACGGCACGGAGATCAGGTATGGCGCCTTCCTCACCGATCTGCTCAACTTCCTGATCCTCGCGAGCGTGATGTTCGCCGTGGTCAAGCTCATCGTCCGGCTCGGCATCGCGCAAATCCGCAACCTCGGCGGCAGTACGCAGTGCCCGTACTGCCACGAGTCGGTTTCCGAGAAGGCGCTCGTCTGCCGGGCGTGCGGGCACGTCCTCGTGGACGAGTTGCCCGACCTGGCAGCGGCTCGCCAACGCATGGTTGCCGAGGAGCGCGCCCGGATGCGACTGAGCCTGCCGATCCCGTCGCGGCGTCGTACGACCCCGGACGCTACCGACGCCCGGGCCACTCAGCCGGGCAACACCGATCCGGCTGGGTGAGACGCAGTCACCGAGGCAATGCCAACGAGCGCCACGCACCCGGCCCGGCCCGCAGGCCAGGCCATCCCGGGCGGGCGCTCCCGGCCCAGCCAGACGGCGGTTCGACCGGGGCTCCGGCGGCGGGCCGGGCGCGCAGGAGTACGCCGACGAGCACCGCCAGCTCCTCGGCGGTGGGCGTACCCCGGATGATCCGGAATGTGGGCTCGGTGTCCACGACCCGAGCCTACGTCGTCGGCCGCGGCGGCCAGCTCGGGATCGGACCCGGGCGGTGGCAGCGCGGCGTACCGCCGGCTCATGCGATTAGCTTCGGCTGCCAGGCACGGGCGCTAGCCCGAGCTGGCCGGGGCGTGGCAGGCTGCTCGTCGTGCTGGACGTCTTCGACGTGGTGGGCCCGCAGCCCGAGCCGCCACAGCTGCTGGTCGCCGCAACGGCCCTCGCCGCGCTGACGGTGATCCTGCCGCGCCGGCCGTGGCGGCTCGCCCGTAACGCCATCACGATCGCGCACGAGGGCGGACACGCGCTGCTCGCCGTCCTTACCGGCCGCCGGCTGCGCGGGATACGGCTGCACTCGGACACGTCGGGGCTCACCCTGACGGCCGGCCGCCCGAGCGGATTCGGCATGGTGGTGACCTTGCTGGCCGGGTACCTCACCCCATCGTTGCTCGGGCTGGCGGGCGCCGCCCTGCTCGCCACCGACCGGATCCGGCTGCTGCTCTGGCTGAGCATCGCGCTGCTGCTGGCGATGCTCGTGATGATGCGCAACGCGTACGGCGTCGTCGCCGTGCTCGCGACCGGCGGGCTCGTGTTCGCGGTGTCCTGGTACGCGTCGTCAACCGTGCAGGCCGCCTTCGCGTACGCCGGCGTCTGGTTCCTGTTGCTGGGCGGCGTGAAGCCGGTCAGTGAGCTGCAGCGGCTCCGCCGGCTCGGCCGGTTGCCGGGCTCGGACGCCGACCAGTTGGCCTCCGTCACCCGGATCGGGCCGCTGTTCTGGGTTGTCCTGTTCGGCCTGGTGAACCTGGCCGCTTTGGTGGCCGGCGCGCTCCTGCTCGGCGAGGCGCTGGTCGGCCAGCGCTAGAGCGGTATGTTGCCGTGCTTCTTGGGCGGCAACGTCTCCCGCTTGGTACGCAGGGCCCGCAGTGCCCGGACGATCTGCCCGCGCGTCTCGTGCGGGGCGATCACCGAGTCGACGTATCCGCGCTCGGCCGCGATGTACGGGTTGGCCAGCGTGTCCTCGTAGTCCTCGATCAGCTCGGCGCGCAGCGCGGTCGGGTCGGCTGCGTCGCGCAGCTCCTGGCGGTACAGGATGTTCACCGCGCCCTGCGCGCCCATCACCGCGATCTGCGCGGTCGGCCAGGCGAAGTTGATGTCCGCACCGACATGCTTCGAACCCATCACGTCGTACGCGCCGCCGTACGCCTTCCGGGTGATCACGGTGACCTTGGGTACGGTCGCCTCCGCGTAGGCGTAGATGAGCTTCGCGCCCCGGCGGATGATCCCTTCCCACTCCTGACCGGTACCGGGCAGGAACCCCGGTACGTCCTCGAACGTCAGGATCGGGATGTTGAACGCATCGCAGGTGCGTACGAAGCGGGCCGCCTTCTCGGACGCGGCGATATCGAGGCAGCCGGCGAAGTGCATCGGCTGGTTCGCGACCACGCCGACCGGGCGCCCCTCCACGCGGCCGAGGCCCACGATGATGTTCTGCCCGAACAGCGCCATCACCTCGAGGAACTCGCCGTCGTCGACGACGTGCTCGATGACCCGGTGCATGTCGTACGGCTGGTTCGCCGAGTCCGGGATGAGCGTGTCGAGCTCACGGTCCACATCGGACACCGCGAGATCGGCGGGCGCGTCGAAGGCCATCGGTTCATCGAGGTTGTTGCTGGGCAGGTACGACAACAGTGCCTTGACGTACTCGATCGCGTCGGTCTCGTCGGCCGCCAGGTAGTGCGCGTTACCCGACCTCGTGTTGTGGGTACGCGCCCCGCCCAGCTCCTCGAAGCCGACGTCCTCGCCGGTCACCGTCTTGATGACGTCCGGTCCGGTGATGAACATGTGCGAGGTCTGGTCGACCATCACGGTGAAGTCGGTGAGGGCCGGCGAGTACACCGCCCCGCCGGCGCACGGCCCCATGATCAGGGAGATCTGCGGGATAACCCCGGACGCGCGTACGTTCCGGAAGAAGATCTCGCCGTACAGGCCTAGGGAGACGACGCCTTCCTGGATACGCGCGCCACCCGAGTCGTTGATGCCGATGACCGGGCAACCGATCTTCATCGCCAGGTCCATGACCTTGACGATCTTCTCGCCGAACACCTCGCCGAGTGAGCCGCCGAAGATCGTGAAGTCCTGGGCGAAAACGCATACCTGGCGGCCGTCGATCGTGCCGTACCCGGTGACGACACCATCACCGTACGGCCGGGTGTCGGCCATCCCGAAGTTCGTCGTACGGTGCCGGGCCAGCTCGTCCAGCTCCACGAACGAGTCCGGGTCCAGCAGCAGCTCGATGCGTTCGCGGGCGGTCCTCTTCCCCCGGCTGTGCTGCTTCTCGATCGCCCGCGCCGAGCCGGCGTGGGCTGCCTCGTCGATGCGCCGGTCGAGGTCGGCGAGCTTGCCGGCGGTCGTATGGACGTCGGGCTGGGTTTCCGCGGTCACGCCGCGATCGTAACGAGCGGGCGGCCGGGCCGGCCCGGGGCGGTGGCTTGAGCCCGAACCCGTGCCCGCCCACGTACCGGCACGACTAGGGTCAACGCGTGGGGGGTTCGCCGTACACCGACTTCGCCCGGCCGCCGCTCGACGTGCGGGCGTTGCGGCGGGCCCTGCTCGTACCCGATGGGCTCTGGACGCGGTTGGACGTGCACCGCGAGACGGCCTCGACCAACACGGACGTGGCCGCCGCGGCCCGGGCGGGCGTACCGGAGGGCCTCGTCGTCGTGGCCGAGCGGCAGACCGCGGGCCGGGGCCGGCTGGACCGGCGCTGGGCGTCGCCGGCGCGCGCCGGCATCACGGCGAGCGTGCTGTTGCGCCCCGATCCCGTCCCGCCGAGCCGGTACGGCTGGCTGCCGCTGCTCGGCGGGCTCGCTCTCGTCGAGTCGGTCCGCCGGATCACCGAGCTCGACGCGGCGCTCAAGTGGCCCAACGACCTGCTGGTCGGCGACCGCAAGTGCGGCGGCATCCTGGCCGAGGCGGTGCCGGGCGAGAACGCCGTGGTCCTCGGCATCGGGCTCAACGTGACGCTGCGGGCCGACGAGCTGCCGTACCCGGAGGTCACCTCGCTGGCCCTCGCCGGCGCCAGGTACGCCGACCGGGATCCGTTGCTCCGTGCGTTGTTGCGGTCACTGGCCGCGTGGTACCTGCGCTGGCGCGAGGCGGGTGGCGATCCCGCCGGGAGCGGCGTGCGCAGCGCATACCTCGACGAATGCGCGACGCTCGGCACGGACGTACGGGTCAGCCTGCCCGACGGTACGACGCTGGCCGGCCGAGCGACCACAGTGGACAGCGACGGCCGGCTCGTCGTGACGCCGGCCACCGGTGAAGATCGCGCCGTGGCCGCCGGCGACGTCCGCCACGTGCGCCGCTGAAGAGCCGCGGCCCGGGAAATCTCCGACACTCAGGTGACCCCACCCGTGGCGTTCACCCGCTACCGTCAGCCCCGAACAGCACCAAGCCACGCGGTATAGGGAGGTTGGTGTGGCTTTTCCCGAGGACGTGCTCACCACGGACGAGCACGTCGTCCTGCATCTGCACCCGCACTGGAAGGCGATGATCCGGCCCATAGCCGTGCTGGTCCTCGCGGTGGCAGCGGTGATCGTGGGCTTCATCTTCCTGCCGGCCGGCAGTCAGACGGTCGGCATGATCGCCATCGGCGCCGTCGCCCTCGTCGCGGTGGTCTGGTTGACCCTCTGGCCGTACATCGTCTGGCGGTCAACCCACTACGTCTTCACGAACGAGCGCGTCATGATCCAGACCGGCGTGTTCTCGCGCGACCGGCGGGACATCCCGCTCGCCCGGGTCAACGACCACTCGATGAGCCAACGGTTCATCGAGCGGCTGCTGGGCTGCGGCACGCTGACGATCGAGTCGGCGGGTGAGCGCGGCCAGTCGGTCCTCGACGACATCCCGGGGGTGGAGCGGGTCCAGACCACGCTGTACGAGCTGGTCGAGGCCGATCGCGACAAGCACTCGGTCGGCGAAGGGGAACTCCGCCAGGCGGTCCAGGAGACCCGCGGCGAGTAGCCCGACATTCCGCTCGGGCCGCCACGGAAGCGGCGGCCACGGGTGGCGCTGGTGCGTCGCCGCCGGACCTAGCGGCGGCGGCGCATCGCCAGGTAGGGCCGCGGCGGAGCGGGCTTCTCGAGGTCGGCGTCCAGATCCGCGGCCAGTTCCGCCTCCAGCGTGGCGGCCAGCTCGGCGAAGTCGGGCTGTGCAGCACGGCCCGTCGACGCCGCGCCGGCGTGGCTCGCCAGCTCGCCCGCCGGGGCAGCGCGGAACACGAACGTGCGGTACGCCCAGAAGCGGAACATCGTGCCGAACCCGAGGCCGATCGTCTTGGCCACGTTGATGGCGAGCAGGCTGGTCAGGCCGAAACCGTACTTCGCCAGGCCCAGCGCGCTCAGCTCGATCAGGAGCCCGGCCAGGTTGAACGCGAAGAACAGCACGTACTCGCGGCGGAGCGCGGCCTTCGGGCGGTCGCGATAGGTCCAGTGCCGGTTCATGAAGTACGACACGGTTGTCGCGATCACCGTCGCGATCAGGTTCGCCTTGAGCTGGCCGTGGTCGAAGACGGTCAGGATGAGGGCATTGAAGACCGCGTAGTTGAGCACGGTGTTGACCAACCCCACGGTGCCGAACTTGGCGAACTCTCCGGCGATCCGCGACAACCGCTCACCCGGTACTGGGACAAGACGCACCCCGCCACCCTACGCGACGTGTCTGCGGTCCGTCGGGGGAGCGATCGACAGTGCCTCGGAGATCACCCACCGACCTGCCCGGCAGGGGCGGTGCTGCGCGCGGTGGCCGGTACGAAAACAAATGTACGGTATGACCAGAACCGGAACAGGGTGCCGAGCGCCATTCCGAAGAACATCGCGGCGATGTTGTCCGCCAACCGGGTGTGGAACACGCCCGGCCAGAAATGCCCGAGCAGGTCGTGACTGAGCCACAGGCAGGCCAGGCTGATGCCGAGACCGACGGCGTTGAACAGGAAGTACAGCAGGTACTCACGGCTGAGCCCGGAGCGCTCCCGGTCCCGCCAGGTCCAGTACCGGTTGCCGACGAACGCGAGCGTCGCGGCGATCGCGGTGGACACCGTCTTCGCGGGCAGCCAGGACATCGTGCCGAGGCAGACGTTGAAGACAGCCAGGTCGACCACGTACGCAATGGCGCCGACGACCCCGAACTTGCCCAGCTCGTGGACCAGGTGCCGGAACCGGGCGAACAGCCGGCCGACCACCGTGCGCGGCGTTGCCCCGCTCATCCCGGACACGGCCCGAGCGTACCCTGCCGGATCAGGCATCCGTGGCCGGTCTACTGTGGACCGTTTCGGGCCCGGCGCGGGCGAAGGTTTGCAGGAAGCTGCACGGTTCGCCGGGAAAACGTGCGCCAAAGCGCAGTATGGCCCGTGCTTGTTCCGCTGTTCACAACCGGTCGTCGTGCCCCGATCCAGGCCAGGGTTTAGGCTGTCGACAACTCCCGTCGAGCTTCGCGCCTTGGCGCGGACGCCGCCATCGGGGGCACGCGGGGTCGTCGTCGACTGCGAGGAGACTTCTCATGACCGCTTCGGCCGTCACACGCGGGCTCGAAGCAGCCCCGACCTCACATCCCAGGCTGCTCGCCTGGGTACGGGAGGTCGCCGAGCTCACGACGCCCGACCAGGTGGTCTGGTGCGACGGCTCCGATGCCGAGTGGCAGCGGCTCACCGACGAGCTCGTGGACGCCGGAACCCTCGTCCGGCTCGACGCCGAGCGCAAGCCCAACTCGTTCTGGGCGCGCACCGACCCGGCCGACGTCGCCCGGGTCGAGGAGCGCACCTTCATCTGTTCGGAGGACCCGGCCGACGCCGGGCCCACGAACAACTGGCTGGACCCGGCCGAGATGAAGCAGACGATGACCAAGCTGTACCGGGGCGCCATGCGCGGCCGCACGATGTACGTAATCCCGTTCTGCATGGGTCCGGTCGAGGCGGAGAACCCGATGTTCGGTGTGGAGATCACCGACTCGCCGTACGTCGTCGCGTCAATGCGGATCATGACCCGGATGGGCGCCCGGATCCTCGCCGCGATGGGCGAAGATGCCGACTACGTACCGGCCCTGCACTCGGTCGGCGCCCCGCTGCAACCCGGCCAGCAGGACGTACCGTGGCCGTGCAACGAGACCAAGTACATCTCGCACTTCCCGCAGACCCGGGAGATCTGGTCGTACGGCTCGGGGTACGGCGGCAACTCGCTGCTCGGCAAGAAGTGCTACTCACTGCGTATCGCCTCGGTGATGGCGCGTGACGAGGGCTGGCTGGCCGAGCACATGCTGATCCTCAAGCTCACCTCGCCGGAGTCCCGGGTGTACTACGTCGCCGCGGCGTTCCCGTCCGCGTGCGGGAAGACCAACCTCGCGATGCTGGAGCCGACGATCCCCGGCTGGCGGGTCGAGACGCTCGGCGACGACATCGCCTGGATGCGGTTCGGCGACGACGGCCGGCTCTACGCGGTGAACCCCGAGTTCGGACTGTTCGGCGTCGCGCCGGGCACCGACTGGAAGACCAACCCCAACGCGATGCGGACACTCGCCGCGGGCAACTCGATCTTCACCAACGTCGCGCTGACCGATGACGGTGACATCTGGTGGGAGGGTATGGGCCAGCCGCCCGCCCACCTCATCGACTGGCGTGGCCGGGACTGGACGCCGGACAGCGACGAGCTGTCCGCGCACGCGAACAGCCGGTTCTGCACGCCCATCACGCAGTGCCCGATTCTCGCCGACGAGTACTACGACCCGAACGGCGTACCGATCTCGGCGATCCTGTTCGGCGGCCGGCGGAAGACCACGGTTCCGCTGATCACCGAGGCGCGGGACTGGGTCCACGGGGTCTACCTGGGTGCCACGCTCTCGTCCGAGACCACGGCCGCCGCGGCCGGTCAGGTGGGCGTCGTACGCCGGGACCCGATGGCGATGCTGCCGTTCATCGGGTACCACGCCGGCGACTACTTCCGGCACTGGATCGAGATGGGCAAGGGCGTCACCGGCGACGCCGACCAGCTGCCCCGCATCTTCTACGTCAACTGGTTCCGCCGGGGCGAGGACGGCCGGTTCCTCTGGCCCGGGTTCGGCGAGAACTCCCGCGTCCTCAAGTGGGTCGTCGAGCGGCTGGAGGGCCGCGCGAGCGCCGTGGACACGCCGGTCGGCCAGGTGCCGACGGTGGACGCGCTCGACCTCGACGGCCTCGACGTACCGCGCGCCGACATCGAGGCCGCGCTGCACGTGGACGTCGACGAGTGGCGCGCGGAGATCCCGCAGGTCGTCGAGTGGTTCGAGAGATTCGGCGAGAAACTGCCGGGCGTGCTCTGGGCCGAGCTCGACGCGCTGCGGGCGCGGCTCGGCATGGACTGAGCGGCGCGGCGGGCCGTACCGCTCGGCCGCGAAGCGACCGGTTCGTCGGCGGTCGCTAGGCTGCGTGAGGTGGGACTGCGCAGCCTGGTGTATTCGGTGTACGAGCGGCGCCTGATCGCGTTGCTCAACGGGAGACCGCGTCCGCGTCACGTCGGCGTGATGTGCGACGGTAACCGTCGCTGGGCGCGGGAGATGGGGTTCGTCGACCCGAACGACGGCCATCGGGTGGGCGCCCAACGGATCAAGCAACTGCTGCGCTGGTGCGACCAGGCCGGCGTCGCGCATGTGACGCTGTGGCTGCTGTCGACGGACAACCTGGCTCGCCCGGCGGCCGAGCTCGACCCGTTGCTCCAGATCATCGAGGACCTCGCCACCGAGCTGGCCGAGCCGGGCAACCCGTGGCGGCTGCGGATGGTGGGCGCGCTGGACCTGCTGCCGGCGCACCACGGCGCAGCCCTCAAGGCCGCCGAGGAGCGCAGCGCCGGGCGCACCGGCGGAGCGCAGGTCAACATCGCTGTGGGGTACGGCGGCCGCCGCGAGATCGCCGACGCCGTGCGCTCACTGCTGCAGGAGCACGCCCGCGGCGGCGGCACCATCGAGGAGCTCGCGGAGATCCTCGACGTCGACCGCATCGCCGAGCACCTCTACACCCGTGGTCAACCCGATCCGGACCTCGTCATTCGTACCAGTGGTGAGCAGCGCCTCTCTGGCTTCCTGCTGTGGCAGTCGGCCCACTCGGAGTTCTACTTCTGTGACGTCAACTGGCCTGGCTTCCGGCACATCGACTTTCTTCGTGCGCTGCGGTCCTACGCGAACCGGCAGCGCCGGTTCGGCACCTGATCCGGCTCATTCGTTCGCGCGACGACCGGGCCGGTTGGGCATCGGAATCACCGACGCCTCAGGTCCGTGGCTGAGCAGGTACCCCTCGACGAAGCCGGAGTTGCGATCCCCCGTCTCTGCGTCCAACCGGTCGAACCGCTCCCGTACGAGTTCCGTCAGGCCATTGAGCTTGGTGTCGATCCGGCTGTACAGCTCGGCCGCGATCGCCACTACCACCGCGCCCACCAGCGCCGCGATGCCCACCACATTGAGGATGGTTGGAACTCCGGGTCTTCCGGTGTTGAACAAGTTCGCGGTCACGGTCAGCGTGGCCATGACTGCGGCGACGAGGATGCCCGACCATTTGAGGGCCATTCTCCCCTCCTAGTTCCCCCAGGGCTGTGTCAGCGCGCGTACCCCCTTTTCGAACGTGCACTCACAGCCAGGAAAGGGACGGTAACGCGCCGTACCACCTAGGTGGTCGGCCGTCCGGATGATCCACATGAGATCTTTCGCCATCTGCGAACCTAGCTAGCCTGTTTCCGCCGTTTCGGTTGCTCAGCGGCCACCGGCGGCCGGTAGGCGAGATAACGAACGGTCTCCCGGATGTGGTACTTCTCCGACTCCGATGTATTTGGATCCATCAATCTCCGGAGAAGTGCCTCGACGTCCGGGTCCATGGGCGGCGGCGCAGCGGCCGGGCGCGCGGAAGCCGATCGGTCCCACCCGAGGATGCCGAACGCGATAGTTACGTTGATCCCGAGGCCTTCGCAGAAAGCGACCACCCGCTCGGGTTCGGGGTCCGTCGACCAGTCGCCCCGCACCCATCGGTGGATGGTCTGGCGGGACACGCCGGTACGCCGGGCCACCTCCGAGCCGGTCCAGGCCCGGACGGTGCGCGCGTCGTCAAGCGCCTTACGGACAAAGGCAGCGAACGCATGCTTACGACCGGCTGAGCTGTCACGCACCGGAAGACCGTACGGCCAGGCTGCCGAGCCCTCGGGCGACCGATCACGGTTGTCGTCTGTGTGTGACAGCGAAAAGCGGTCCGTGTCTAACGTGCTTCGTCCGTGACTGAGGGGTGTCACTCGGACAAACTAGCCCATACGGAGGGCCGCTTGTAATAGGCCGAACGGATGATGCTGTATCGCAGGTAAGACAGGTTAAGGTTTGTCACGTGCATGAGACAGTCGCGGACGCGGTGTCACGCATAGGTGACACCGAGCGTGGGGGCCCGCGTGGTTGAGGACGCGACCCGGGCCCGGGCATTCGGTCTGGTCGCCGACGGAGTGTCGGCTGGCCTCAGCGCGCCGTGGCGGGTGTACCTGGCGCGTGGGTGCCGGTATCTCTCGCTGTCCGTGGGCAGCCGGACGGAGTGGGATTCCTGGCGGGTGCACCTCGGTTGCCCCGACCTCACCGTTCGGATCTACGACGTCGGCGGAGACCTCCGGCGCTCGTCGGTCGCCGAGGTCGTACGCGACGGCTGCCGTATCAGCGTCGAGTTGTTGGAGGACATCCCGTTGGACGATCTCGGTCGCCTGCGGACCGTATCGGAGGTCAGCCGATGAACGTGGTCACCGCGGTCTTTCTCGTGGCGCTGCTCGCCTCGTCCAGTTATGCCGTCGGCCGCCTCCACGGCCAGCTCAGTTACAAGATCGGTTATCGGGCCGGATACCGGAACGGCTACGCCGACGGCGACCGGGCCGCCTGGCTGTACCGCCGCCGGGAGCCCTTGTCGAATGATCCATCCGGCTCATTGACCCCGGTGGGGACTCCACCGGATCTGCCCACCGTGGCGGAGTCCCCACCGGCAAAAGCCCCCCTCCTCACCCCAGAGGTGCAACGGTTGTTGACCGAGCCGCCGGACCAGGACCCGGTCCGGCCACCCGATCGCGCCCCGCGACCGGACCGGCCGGTGAATGCGTTGCCGATGCCGGCGGTCAGGCCGCCGGTCAACCGGGGTGTGGTACGTCAGGGAACCACGTACCACGCCGTCGGGGTGGGGGCCGTGGCCGGCGGCGGTCGGCACGCGCACCCGGACTGACCGCCGGGCCGCCAGACGGCTTCCCACCAGCGCGG
>JAEHDK010000190.1 GCA_016880465.1 Micromonosporaceae bacterium | reverse complement strand
GCTGCTCGACCACGGCCGCATAGTCGCCGAAGGTGCTCCGGCCGAACTCAAGCGGCTTGTCCCCGGTGGCCACATCCGCCTGCAGTTCGCCGATCCGCGCCAGCTCGATGCCGCCGCCCAGGCGTTCGCAGGAGCCGGAGCGCGCCTTGAATACCGTGCGCCCGAAGGAGGTGACACCTCACCATGAGTGCCATGCGGACCACCGCCACCCGGCTCGGCGACTTCGACTACACGGAGAAGGCCGCATACGAGAATGTGTGGAACCCGGTGACGCTGAACTGCCGCGGACTGATCATCGACCAGCGCACCGATGCGCTGCTCGCCCGCTGCCGGACGGGTGGACGGGAAGGACTTCGCCGCGGTCGCCGTGCCGCACGCGTTGACGTGGGCGCTGTTCCTGTTGCTCGACGGCCGCTACATCCGGCCGTTCGCACGGAGAGGACACCGCGTGAACCTGCTGCTCTGCGGGATCGTTGGGTCGACCGCGTACGGCCTGGCCGGCGTCGAGTCCGACGTCGACCGGCTCGGCGTGTTCGCGGCGCCGACGGTCGCCTTCCACGGCTTGCACCCGCCGGTCGGCAGGGCGGCCACCGTCGTTCGCCACGAGCCCGACGCCACCTTCCACGAGGCTGGCAAGTTCGCCGCGCTGTGCTTGGCGGGGAACCCGACTGTCACGGAGCTGATGTGGCTGCCGGACGAGCTGTACGAGACCCGTACCGAGTTCGGCGACGACCTCATCGGCATTCGCGGCGCGTTCCTGTCGGCGAAGCGGTGCCGCGAGGCCTACTTCGGGTACGCCACCAGCCAGTTCCACCGGCTGCTCGCCACCGGGCAGTTCCAGTCGAAGATGCGCAAGCGGCAGTCCAAGCACGGCCGGCACCTGCTCCGGCTGCTGGACCAGGGGTACGAGCTGTACACGACCGGGAGCCTGCCGATCCGGGTCGACGACCCGCAGCGGTACGTCGAGTTCGGCGAGCGGGTCGCCGCCGACCCCGAGGCCGCACGCCCGGCACTGGCCGAAGCGGAGGCCCGGTTCGACGCTGCCCGGTCGGTGCTGCCGGACCGGCCCGACGAAGCGACGGTCGAGCGGTGGCTGCTGCGCGTCCGCGCGGCGTTCCTGCCGCCGGAGGTGGCCGGTGGGCTTCGCTGACCCCACCCAGGCGCCGTCTATGTGTCACGACTGCGGACGGTGGTTGGTAGCGTGTTGGCGGCCTTGGCGGTCGACGTGGGGCAGCCCTCGATGCTGATCGTGGCGCTTGTATCCTCGCGACCCTCAGGGAAACGTGACCTCGATGTCCAGGCCGCCCTCGGGCCGGGACCGCGCGGTCAGGGTGGCACCGTGCGCGCCCGCAATGGCGCGGACGATCGCCAGCCCGAGGCCGTGCCTGGCAGTGTGCCGGATCCGCTGGCCGCCCAGCTGCTGAAAGGGCTGGAAGAGCCGCCCGACCTGGTCCGGCGGGACGACCGGACCGGTGTTGCCGACCGTGATGCGGGCACCGCCCGCCACGGTCGCCGTCGCGATCTCGACCCGCCCGTTCCGCCGACGAGTCCGAAGAGTAGGTGCCCGGCGGACCGTCAACGTCACCCGCCTCTCGCCCCACCGGCGGGCCCGGCTCGGGCTGGGTCGCACGTTCCAGTCGTCGGCGGTGTTCGGGTCGTTGACCGTGGCCGAGAACGTCCGGCTCGCCGTGCAGGCGCGCCGCGGCGGTTCGATGCGGCTGTGGCGCTCCGGCCGTGCCGAGCGCGCGGTCGCCGGGGAGGCCGAGGCGGTGCTCGCCCGCGTGCGGTTGTCCACACG
>JAEHDK010000189.1 GCA_016880465.1 Micromonosporaceae bacterium | reverse complement strand
TAGATCCATCTCGAACCTCACGAGAACCCAGACCTCGGCCCTGATAGTGCTCGTAGACGAGGGCCGTGAGTTGGACAACAAGGAGATCAAGGAGCGCGGTGGTCCGGCGCTCGACGGCACCAACAGCAAGGAACTCGAGGAACTCGGCCTAGTTGAGACCAACCGGTCGCGCCGCATACACTCTCACCGGCTCACCGAGAAGGGCCGGCAGGTAGCCCTAGGGCTAAAGGCTTCCGAGTCGCATAGGAAGAGCAGCCAGAAGTCACCGAGGAAGACCAGCCAGAAGTCACCGAGAACGACAAGCCAGCCACCGCCACCTCTCGCTCCCGCCGTAGATCTGACTACTGGCCAAATTCAGGCGCTGGTTGTGCTCATGGCCGAGGCACGAGAATTGACCAATGAAGAATTCAGGCGGCTCGCTGGGTCCGCCCTCACTGGCAAGGATAATGAGAAGCTCAACAAGCTCGGTCTGGTGGATACGGACCGGACACAGCGACCGTACTCCCACGAGCTGACTGACAAGGGCTGGCGTCTCCTGCGCGAGCTTCCCGCCACGCTACCACCACGAGGGGGCGGCTCGGCCATCCAGTCTCTTTTCACGCTCCTGAGAAACGTGTATCGCGCAATGGATCGGCTGCCTATCAGCCCTGCGGAGTTCTTCAAACAGGCGACCGAGGCGATAGTCTACGAGCCGCCAATGATGGCGCCCAACGACGACGTCGAGGAGCGGATCCGGTCCGCGTACGAGGCACTACCGAAGAGCGCGGACGGCTGGGTCGGGCTTGCCGACCTCCGCGACCACCTGCGCGATCTGGACCGGGCGGCAGTCGACACCACACTGCGCGCGATGGCTCGGCAGCCAGGCGTGCGCATCATCCCCGTGGCCAACTCCAAGTCGCTGCAACCGCGCGACCGCGTCGCGGCGCTGCGCCTCGGCGACGAGGACAATCACGTACTGTGGATCGGCGTCTCATGATATCGACCGAGCACCGGGATGCACTGGCCGCACTACGGTTCAACCCGGCGCCGACCCCCGACGATGTGTGGCGGCCGTCCCCGTTCAACGTGCCGGAACTGCACGAGCGGGTGGTCAAGAAGATCCTCCAAGGGGTGAACGAGGCCCGTACAGGTGACGACCAGAGCCCGCTCGGCGTGATCGTGCAGGGCCGGGCCGGTTCCGGCAAGACCCACATGCTCGGTGCCCTGCGCGAACAGATCCAGCGGGACGGCGGCTTCTTCTTCCTGGTCAGCGTGATCAGCGGTAGAACGTTCTGGGAGAACACCGCCAACTCGATGGTCGACGGTCTGTTGCGCGACGGGGTCGGCTGGGGAACCCAGCTGAAGACCTTCCTGCGCCGGCTCACCGCCCGGCTGGGCGTGACGCCGCGGGTCCGCGACGCGGTGGCCGGTGATACTCCGCTGACCCGCGGCGACCTGGACACGTTCATCAAGGCGCTGCGCAGGTACGACCGTCGAGTTGGACAGCAGTGTCAGGACACCGCTCGGGCGCTGGTGCTGTTCGGCTCGCCGGACTTCGAAGCGCAGGATATCGGACAGGCGCACCTCATATCGGAGGCCGGTGACCCCGCGGATCGGGTGCAATGGGGTCTCGACGGGGCGATCCGCAAGCCGCAGGAGATCGTGCGCGAGATCTCCCGCTTGCTGGCGCTGACGCTGAACCCCACGGTCATCGCCATCGACCAGATCGACACCCTACTGGCCCAGTCGAAGGCGTCCATACTGCACCAGCACGACGAGTCGGAGGACGAACAGGCGAAGGTCATCGAACCGGTCGCCGACGGCCTACTGATGCTGCGCGAGACCACCCGCCGCACGCTCACGGTCGTCTCCTGCCTGCCCGATGTCTGGTTCTTGCTCAAGAAGCACGCATCCAGGCCGGTGGTCGATCGGTTCCAGGAGACCGTTCTGCCCGATCGGATTTCCAGCCCCACCATCGGTGAAGCGATCATTGCAAAACGGTTCATCGGAAAGTTCACCGAACAGAACTTCTCGGCGCCGTACCCGACCTGGCCGATCCGGCCGGAGGCGTTCAAGGACTCGGAGGACTACACGCCTCGCGCGCTGCTGCGCCGGGTGGAGCGCCACGTCACCGAATGCCTCGACAACGACGCGCTCGTCGAACTGTACGACCTTGCGGCCGGCGAGACCGAGCACTCGCGGCAGCAGCATACGCCGACCACCGGCCTCAAGGCGCTGGACGACCGATTCGCCGAATTGGTATCCACTGTGGAAGTCAGTGCAGCGCTCGACTCGAAGACCGAGGACATCCACATGCCGCTCCTCCTCGCCGCTGGGTTCTCCGCCTGGATCGACGAGCAGGCGCCCGCCGGTACGACGTACAAACACGATCCGCTGCCAAGTGCCAAGCCGGCACTGCACGGCCGGCTGATCCAAGTGCTGGACGAGGCGACCGAGAACGAGTCGCATTGGGGTTTTCGCGCGATAGCCAGTACGAGCGCGGTAGCCGTGATCAACAGGGTCCGGGCCGCCTGTACCACGGCCGGCCTCGATCGGGACGTACCGCAGCGGCGGCTGATACTGCTGCGCAACGGTCCTTGGCCGACCGGTCCGCGTACCACCGAGGTGCTTGAAGCATTCCGCGCGGCCGGCGGCGTCGAGCGGCCCGTCTCGCCGGCGGACCTGAAAATCTTTGCTGCGCTTCGGGAGATGAGTGCCGTGCCTGCGCCGCTGTATCAGGAATGGCTGGTCGAGCGTCGGCCGGCAAGCGGCACGGAACTCTTCGCCGCCGTTGTGGGTAGCAGGCCGCCGACGATCCCAAGGCCAATCGACGTTGACAATATGGCCGAGTCGGTCGACAGCGGCGATACCGTCATTCAGCGGCACAGCACCACCCGGCCGCGGCCCGCACTCGAGCTGGGATACACAGTTGAGGGTCGTGTGCCATTCGCGCTCAATATCGAGTCCCTGCGCCGGCACACCGCGATCTTCGCGGGCTCCGGCTCGGGTAAGACCGTCCTGATTAGACGCTTGGTAGAGGAGTGTGCCCTGCAAGGCGTGTCGGCAATCGTGCTCGATCCGAACAACGACCTGGCCAGGCTGGGCGATGCGTGGCCCGAGCCGCCGAGCGGCTGGGGTCCGGGTGACGAGCCCCGTGCCCAGGAGTACCTGGACAACACCGACGTTGTCATCTGGACGCCAAGCATCAGCAGCGGGCGACCTCTCAGCTTCCAGCCATTGCCGGACTTCACGCCCGTACGCGACTCGGCGGACGAGTTCGACCAGGCGATCCGGGCCGCCGCGGAGGCGCTCGCCCCACGGGCCGGAGTCAACGGCACGACCAAGCTGGCGAAGCAGGGCAAGGCCGTGCTGACCGAGGCGCTCATGGCGTACGCCAAGAATGGGAGTGTTGGTCTGCATGGGTTCACTGACTTCCTGTCGGACCTGCCCGACGGGGTTAGCCGGATGGCGCGGTCGGGCCGGCTCGCGCCTGACGTCGCCGAGACGCTCAAGGCTGCGATGGTCACCGATCCGCTCTTCGGCGGCAGGGGAACCGCGGCCGATCCGGGCGTCCTGCTCACACCGCCACCGGGCAAGCGGGCCCGCGTATCGGTGATCAGCTTCGTCGGTCTGAACTCGGACGAGCAGCGGCAGAGCTTCGTGAACCAGCTGCAGATGGCACTGTTCGCCTGGATCAAACGCAACCCTGCCGGAGACCGGCCGCTCGGTGGCCTATTCGTGATGGACGAGGCACAGACGCTCGCGCCTTCTACCGGCAGCACGCCGTGCACGGCAAGCTCGATCGCGCTTGCCTCTCAGGCCCGCAAGTACGGGCTCGGGCTGGTCTTCGCAACCCAGGCGCCTAAGGGGCTGCACAACCAGATCTCCGGCAACGCGACCACCCAGTTCTTCGGGCTGCTCAATGCGCCGGCGCAGATCACTGCGGCCAGGGATCTGGCACAGGCCAAGGGCGGCCGGCTGCCTGACATCGGCTTGCTGAGCAGTGGACAGTTCTACGCGGCGGGCGAGGGGTTCTCGTTCGTCAAGGTGAGCACGCCTATGTGCCTGACGTACCATCCTGCAGCGCCGCTTTCGCCCGAAGAGGTCATCAGGCGCGCTTGCGAGGGCTGACGGACGGCACGAAACCCGCGGACGCGGCCGTGGCGACATCGAGTTCGGGATGGCCGTAGCTCAGCGTGCCGGTCCTGTCGAAAGCGACGGCACGGATGCGGCTATTGCCGGTCAATTGATCGTGAAGCCGGTCAGCCCTGCCGGTGGCTCTACATGTACCGCGACGTGCGTCACCACCGCACCGGCGGGACCGTGGTGTGTCCACGCCACCAACTGCTCGACCGCACTGGCCGAGCCCTCGAACACGGCCTCGACTCGGCCGTCATCCCGGTTGCGGACCCAGCCAGCGACTGCGGCAGCGACAGCTAGTCGTCGGCAGGTGTCGCGGAAGAACACGCCCTGCACCCGGCCTGATACCAGGACCGCCGAGATCGCAATTTTGATCGCGACAAGGTGCCCGTGAGTGCGCGGTTGGCCGCTCCGCGGAACCGTCCGGCGTCGACGTGACCCGGAAAAACGTCTGGCCGGCGAGAGTGGCTCACCGTGGGCGCTGTCGCGGAACCGCTTCCTCTTCTTCGCGCTCGTCCGCCGGTGGCGCCTCGGCACCGGGCTGCAAAATTGCCAGTGCGTCAAAGCGGTCAAGCAGTTTCTGAAATCTTCGAAAGCGAAAAAGGTGCGCCGCTGCGGCAATGACCGCAAAGATCACGAGAGCCCACATCAAAGCGTCCGAGACGGCAAGTACTCTATCGCCCAATTTGACAGACGTAGTGTCTATCAGCGTCCGAAGGATCAATGAGACGGCAAGAATGCTCGCCCCCAAGGTCATCCCACGGTAGTAACCGACCCGGTACTCGAAGATATCACGTAACGCCGGCGGCTTATACTGAAAGCCTCGGAAGACGAGGTCCCGCACATACATCTGCAGCTCGCCAGGCTTCAGCTCCTCCTGTCCCAAACCAAACTCTTGTCGTACCCTGGCCTGCACCTTCACTGATATCGTGCCCGGCAACGTGGGTCTCGCCCATCGGTCCAGGGTCAAATTCGCCACGGCCTGCAGAACGTGGCCCACGACGTAAGCGATCGCTATGGCGACCGTGATCAAATAACCGCTCGGGGTGCGAATATGCAGGGCGCTCTCGGGGGCAAGTGTCGACCAACCCAAGATAAGCAATGCAGCTAATGCGGGCACACCCGTAAGAAGGTAAGCGAACAGGTCATAGAGAGTAAACGAGCCGAAAAAGTCCGCTAGCTTCTCCACGGCGATGCACCCCTCCGGCCCGATAGATCAAAATGAGCGTTGACGATTGATCCGGAATGATGTAGGTCACTACGACAGCAAGTAGATTAGCGTGGCATGACTACTACCAGCAGTACCTGTCGGACGCGAAGAACCCCGCCGGGTACTGCAACCACGGGCCGACCGGGATGACCTGCCCAATCGGGGAGTACGGCAACTGCGGGCCGACCGCGGTGACGCGCCGATCGGGGGTGGCCCCGACTGCCGTCGCCGGTCAAGGGTGGTGTCGTTTCCGTCCGCGGCGGGGTGGTCCAGGTCATAGATCATCGGGACCGGTAGACGTCGGCGCGACGGTCGATCGCGGTAACGACGACCACCGCCTGCTCATCGTCGATCTCGTAGAGGACGCGGTACGTACCACGCCTGGCTGACCAGGTGCCCGCATAGGGAGGAAGCAGGAGCTGCCTGCCGACACGACGGGGATTGTCCAGCGTCGCGGTGGTGATGAACTCGTACACCGCGGCGGCGACTTTCTCCGGCAGGCGTCCGGCTAGCGTGCGAGCTGCCGGGCCCGTTATCCGTAGCACGTACCGGCGGTGCTCGCTGGCTTCGCTCACCTGGGCGACCGCTTCCGCTTGGCCATCAGCGCCGCGAGCTCGTGGGCGTCGAGTACGTCGCCGGCCTCGATGGCGTCTCGGGACTCACCAAGTTGCCGCATGGCCTCCGGACTGGAAAGCACGTCTAGCGTCTCCTCCAGAGCCGCTAGATCGTCGGAGGAGATGAGGACGGCGACCGCATGCCCGTGTCGGGTGATCTCGATCCGCTCGTGGGTGCGCTCCACCTCGTCAATGAGCTCTGAAAGCCGGTTACGGGCGTCGGTGAACGGTACGACAGTCATGCCAGAAGTATAGCTTCTTACTGGCGTGAGTCCTGTGCAGTTTCGGCCGTTGTTCCCGGCAACGGCGCCGGGCGACGGCACCTCACCCGGCCAGTTCCGCGCCTGGTCCTTCCAGCGGCAGAGACGACCCGACGACCTCACCGTCACGCTGCCTGATTTCGGGATTGGCTACGGCTGCGCGCTCGCCCGACCCACTCCAATCGGGCAGGTCATCCCGGTCGGCCCGTGGTCGCAGTACCCGTGGTTGCAGTACCCGCCGGGGTTCTCCGCGTCCGGCAGGTACTGCTGGTGGCATTCATACGCCTAGTACCCATAAGCGACAACAGCTTGGTCAGCCGGTTCCATCACCAAGGCTGATGAGGCCAAGACCATGGTTATCCGGCCACCTGCCGGCAAATTGTGTCATCTCCGGAGCCGGACGTGTGCCCGTCAGGCGCCAGCGTTCGCCACCCCGATGGGGCACGTCATCCCGGTCGGCCCATGGTTGCAGTACCCGTTGGGGTTTTTCTGACTTGAAAGGTACTGCTGGTGGTAGTCCTCGGCGTAGTAGTACGCCCCGAGCCGCTCGATCTCGGTCGTGATCTCGCCGTACCCGGCCGTCTTGACGACCGGCGCGAACGCCTCCCGCGCCGCCTGTGCGGTCGCCAGCTGCTCGTCGGTCGTCACGTAGATAGTGGACCGGTACTGGGTGCCGACGTCGTTACCCTGACGCATGCCCTGCGTCGGGTCGTGGTTCTCCCAGAAGGTCTTCAACAGCGTCTCGTAGGACACCCGGAGCGGGTCGTACACCACCTGGACCACCTCGGCGTGCCCGGTCATCCCCGAGCAGACCTCCTCGTACGTGGGGTTCGGCGTGTAGCCGCCGGCGTACCCCACCGAGGTCGAGTACACCCCCGGGAGGCGCCAGAACAGCCGCTCGGCGCCCCAGAAGCAGCCCATGCCGAAGACCGCGACCTCGTACCCGGCGGGCCACGGGCCGCGCAGCGGGGTGCCGAGCACGGTGTGCCGGTCGGTCACCGGCAGGGCCGTGTCGCGACCCGGCAACGCCTGGTCAGCGGTGGGCAGGTCGAGCTTGCGTTGGCGCAGGAACACGATTGGCTCCTCTCCGGCGGGCCCGTGGGCAGACCCGTCGGCTATGGCCAACGAGTCACCGCTCGCGGGCATTCCCCGCCAGCGCGGCACGGATCCGCTCAGCGTAGGTCTCCGCCTCCTCGGGTGAGGCGTACTTCGTCCGCGGCCAGAAGAACCCGCGCAGCCCGTCGCCCTTCGTCCGGGGTACGACGTGCACGTGCAGGTGCGGCACGCTCTGACTTACCCGGTTGTTCAGGGCCACGAACGTGCCTCCGGCGCCGAGCCCGGTCTCCACCGCGGTAGCCACGCGCTGGACCAGGCCGAAGAACGGCGCAAGCGCTTTCTGGGGCAAATCGGCCAAAACCTCAATATGGTCCCGGGGTACGACGAGGACGTGGCCCTTGAAGACCGGACGGCCGTCGAGGAACGCGACTCCGGCGGGATCCCGCTCGACCACCACGGTCTCGACGTCACCCGCCACGATTCCGCAGAACACGCATCCCGTCACTCGGGACACCCTAGGGCCGGTTAGCGTAGACGGCTATGAGCTACGGCTTCGAGACGCTGGCGATCCACGCCGGGCAGGACCCCGACCCGCGTACCGGTGCGGTCGTCCCGCCGATCCACCAGACCTCCACGTACGCGCAGGACGCGGTGGGTTCGCCCCGGCTCGGGTACGAGTACAGCCGCACCCAGAACCCGACCCGGGACGCGCTACAGGAGTGCCTGGCCGCCCTCGAGGACGGCCGGCGCGCGTTCGCCTTCGCCTCCGGGCTCGCGGCCGAGGACACGCTGCTGCGTACCGCCTGCCGGCCGGGCGACCACGTGGTGATCCCGGACGACGCGTACGGCGGCACCTATCGGCTGTTCGCCAGGGTGGCCGAGCGCTGGGGTCTGGAGTGGACGGTGGCGAGGGTGTCCGATGTGGACTCCGTACGAGCCGCCATCCGCCCAGGTACCACGAAGATGGTCTGGGTCGAGACGCCGACGAACCCGCTGCTGGGCATCGCGGACCTCGCCGCGCTCGCCGTGCTGGCCCACGGCCACGACGCGCTGCTGGTGGTGGACAACACGTTCGCGTCGCCGTACCTGCAGCAGCCACTGCACTTCGGCGCGGACGTCGTGGTGCACTCGACGACGAAGTACGTCGGCGGGCACTCCGATGTGGTCGGTGGCGCGCTGGTCGTCGCCGATGCCGCGCTAGGTGCCGAGCTGGCGTTCCACCAGAACGCGATGGGTGCGGTGAACGGACCGTTCGACGCGTGGCTCACCCTGCGTGGCGTCAAGACCCTCGCGGTACGGATGGACCGGCACTGCGACAACGCCGAGCGGGTCGTCGAGTACCTGACCCGCCACCAGGCGGTGGCGCAGGTGTACTACCCGGGCCTGGCCGAGCACCCCGGGCACGACGTGGCGGTCAAGCAGATGCGCCGGTTCGGCGGGATGGTGAGCTTCCGGGCGGCCGGCGGCGAGCCGCACGCGATCGAGATCTGCAACCGGGCCAAGCTGTTCGTACTCGGTGAGTCGCTCGGCGGCGTCGAGTCGCTGATCGAGCACCCGGGCCGGATGACCCACGCCAGCGTGGCAGGGTCGCCGCTCGAGGTCCCGGCCGACCTGGTACGCCTGTCGGTCGGCATCGAGACCGTCGACGATCTACTGGCCGACCTGGCCCAGGCGCTCGGCGGCGCGGCCTAGCCGGCCAGCGCAGCCGACCATAGTGCGCAGTCGTTGTACCTGTCAGTGGGTAGCTGCCGGGGAGGTGACCGAGTGTCTACATGGGTAGGTATGACGGCGCGGCAGATCGCGCGGGCGGTACGCCGGGGCGACGCGAGCGCGACCGAGGTGGTCGCCGATCACCTCGACTACATCTCGACCGCGGACGACGAGCTGAACGCGTTCCGGATCGTCCGCGCCGGGGCCGCGATCGCCGAGGCCGAGAAGGTGGACGAGCAGCCGGACCTGGGCAACCTGCCGCTGGCCGGGGTACCGATCGCGGTCAAGGAGAACACTCCGGTCGCCGGGCTACCGACGTGGCACGGCTCGACCGCGGCCCGGCAGCCGGTGTCCGAAGTGGACCACGAGGTCGTCCGGCGGCTGCGCGGCGCCGGCGCGATCGTCGTCGGGGTCACCCGCATGCCCGAGCTGGGGGTGTGGGCAACCACGGACGACGACACCGCGGTGACCCGCAACCCGTGGCAGACCGACCGTACGCCGGGCGGCTCGTCGGGCGGTGCCGCCGCGGCGGTCGCGGCGGGTATGGTCCCGCTTGCCCACGGCAACGACGGTCTCGGTTCGGTACGTATCCCGGCCGCCTGCTGCGGGCTCGTCGGCATCAAGCCGGGCCGCGGCGTCGTACCCGTCGACATGCCGCCGGACGGCTGGTTCGGGCTGACCGAGCACGGCGTCCTGACCACGAACGTGGCCGACGCCGCGATCGGGTACGCAGTGCTGGCCGGCCGTACCCCCGACAAGCTGGTGGAGCCGGAGCCGCTGCGGGTGGCGGTGTCGCTGCGGTCACCGGTGACCGGGGTCCGCGCGGACCGGCCCAACCGGGAGGCCGTGTCGACCGCGGTGCGGCTGCTCGTCGGCCTCGGCCACGACGCGGTCGGTGCCGGCCCGGCGTTCCCGCTCTCGCTGCAGCCACGCGGCCTGGCCACCTGGTTCGCGGCGGTGCATCGCGCCGCCGAGGACGCGAAGCTCGACGTGGCGTCGCTCCAGCCGCGCAACCAGCGGCACATCGCGCTCGGCCGGACGGCCTGGCGGCGCGGCTGGGTCCGCGATGCAGACCGGGAGGCGTTCCGCCGTACCTGCCTGGAGTTCTTTGCCGAGGGGCGGTACCACGTGCTGGTCACGCCCGTGCTGGCCGGCCCGCCGCCGGCCGCCCTCGACTGGGCCGAGCGGCCATGGCGGGCGAACGTCGTGGCGAATGCGCGCTATGCGCCGTTCACCGCCCCGTGGAACCTCGCCGGGTTCCCGGCGGTCACCGTGCCGGTCGGCGTACGCCCGGACGGTTTGCCGGCAGCCGTGCAGCTGGTCGGCCCGCCCGGGGCGGAGCTGCTGATCCTCGCCGTCGCCGGTCAGCTGGAGCTGGCGAACCCGTGGCGGCGGCACGCGCCGGGCTGGCCGCGGACGGTCGCCCGGACCGGCTGACCGGCCGCCCGACGCGCCGCGACGACCGCGGGTATTGCCGGTACGCGGCTCGATCCCTATCGTCGGCGCCATCCTTTCTAGACGGGGAGCCGAGATGACCTGTCCGCGGTGCGGCCTGTGGCACCCTCCGGGCACCGTGACCTGCCCGAACTGCCAGCAGGTGTTGGCCGCGCAGCAGCTGGTCACGCCGCCGCCGCCGGCGCGGTGGCACCGCCTGCAGCCGTGGTGCGCGATCGCCTCGGTTGGCATCGGCTTCACCGCGGTGCTGGTGAACGGCGCGATGCTGTCGCCAAGACTGCTGGCCAGTGCGTCGGACGCCGACCGGCTGGCCGGGTATCTCGCCCTGCTGATATGCGGTTCCGCGGCGGCCGGGGTGGGAGCCGTCGGCCTCATCGTCTGGTCGTACCAGGCGAGGTCCAATGTGGACGCGCTGGCGGTCGGGGTGCCGAAGTTCGGCCGCGGCTGGTCGATCGGCGCCTACTTCATTCCGGTCGCGAGCGTGGTCCTCATCCCGCTCGTGCTGGCCGATGTCGCACGGAACAGCACCCTCGGCCGGCCGACCCGGGGGATCGTGGGCCTGATCTGGGCCTGGTGGATGACGTACGCCGCCGGCAGCCTCGCCGCCTCGGCTGCGCAATCCGCGTTCGTCGCCTCGGGCGACTTCTCCGCGGACCGCTCGGTCGTCGACAACCTGGTGCTGCCGTGGTGGGCCGTGGCGGCCAACCTTCCCTTGGTCGTCGCCGCCGCGCTCGGCATCGTGGCGATCAACAAGATCACCCGGCGCCAGCAGGACCAGGCTGACCGTGGCCTCCGCCCCGCGGTCCCGGCCGTCCGCGCGTCGGCGGAGCTGGGAAGTGCGACGATCAGCGCATGAGTCCCGAGCTGGTCAGCCTCGCCGACATCGAAGCCGCGCGGGAGCTGCTGGCCGGCGTCGTACGGGTGACGCC
The DNA here is from genome assembly GCA_016880465.1 of Micromonosporaceae bacterium. Lineage (GTDB taxonomy): Bacteria > Actinomycetota > Actinomycetes > Mycobacteriales > Micromonosporaceae > EFPC-2. The sequence continues at coordinate 8,337 of JAEHDK010000189.1, read as the reverse complement.
GCTGGAACCGTCGCGGCCGCTCGGCGCGAAGCTGGGCGGTCCGGCGTGGTTGAAGTGCGAGAACCTCCAGCGCGCCGGGTCGTACAAGGTACGCGGTGCGTACGTCCGCATCGCCCGGATGAGCCGGGCCGACCGGGCCCGCGGGGTGGTGGCGGCCAGCGCGGGCAACCATGCCCAGGGCGTCGCGCTCGCGGCTGGCCTGCTGGGCGCCGCGACGACCGTGTTCATGCCGGTCGGCGCGCCGCTGCCGAAGGTCGCCGCGACCAAGGGGTACGGCGCCCGGGTCGAGCTCGTCGGCGCGACCGTGGACGAGGCACTGGTCGCCGCCAAGGAGTTCGCCGACCGTACGGGTGCGGTGCTCGTACACCCCTTCGACCACGCCGACGTGATCGCCGGGCAGGGCACCGTCGCGCTGGAGATCCTCGAACAGTGCCCGGACGTACGCACGATCATCACCGGGGTCGGCGGCGGCGGGCTGGTCTCCGGCATCGCGGTCGCCGCCAAGGCGCTCCGGCCGGACGTACGGGTCATCGGGGTCCAGGCCGACGGGGCGGCGGCGTACCCGCCCTCACTGCGCGCCGGCAAGCCCGTACGGCTACCCGCGTTGCGCACGATCGCGGACGGCATCTCGGTCGGCTGCCCGGGCGAGCTGACGTACGCCCACGTGGCGAAGCTCGTCGACGAGGTCGTCGAGGTGACCGACGAGGACATCTCCCGGGCCCTGCTGCTGCTGCTGGAGCGGAGCAAGCTGGTTGTCGAGCCGGCCGGTGCGGCCGGGGTGGCGGCACTGCTCGCCGGTGCGGTCGAGGTGGAACCGCCGGTGGTCGCGCTGCTCACCGGCGGCAACATCGATCCGCTGCTGCTGCTGCGGGTGATCGAGCACGGCCTGGCCGCCGCCGGGCGGTTCCTCAGCTTCACCGTGTACTGCGGCGACCGGCCCGGCCAGCTGGCCGGCCTGCTCACGCTGATCGCCGAGCACGAGGCGAACGTGGTGGACGTGGCGCACGAGCGGCACGACCCGCGGCTGCGGCTCGGCGAGGTCGAGGTCGAGCTGTCCGTCGAGACGCGCGGTGCGGAGCACTCCGACCGCCTGGTCAGCGCGCTGCGCACCGCCGGGTACGAGGTGTCGTTCGGGACCGCCGGCCGGCGGTCGGGCTGACCCGTCGGCGGCCGCGTCGGCGCGCGATGATCGAGTCTCGGCCGGCGCAATTAGACATCGGGCACGAGCAGCATCGACCGGCGCTAGCCGGCGAACGGCTCGAACTGGACGACCGTCACCTTGATCTCCGCCCCGCTGGGCGCGGTGTACGTCACCGTCTGCCCCGGCCGGGTCCCCAGGATGGCCTTGCCGAGGGCGGACTCCGGGCTGTACACGGTGAGATCCGTGGTCGCCGAGATCTCGCGGGAGCCGAGCAGGAAGGTCTCGGTGTCCGACGGGTCGTCGTCGAACTGGATCGTGACCACCGTGCCGGGGGCGATCGCGTCGCCCGGCGGCGCCTCGCCCACCCGGGCGGTACGCAACAGCTCCTGCAGGTGGCGGATCCGGGCCTCCATCTTGCCCTGCTCCTCGCGGGCGGCGTGGTAGCCGCCGTTCTCGCGCAGGTCGCCCTCTTCCCGCCGGGCGTTGATCTCGGCGGCGATCACGGGTCGCTGGCTGACGAGGTTGTCGAGTTCGGCCTTGAGCCGGTCGTGCGCGTCCTGGGACAGCCAGGTCGCGTGCGCCTCGCGGTCGGTCGTGGACACTACGATCTCCTCGGTGCCGTGTGCGGACAAGAACTACCAAGCTACCAGGGGTACCCCCCGGCAGCTGGGGTCATCGATCTTGTGGACCGCAGCCGGGTACCTCAGCTGTTCTCGGCAGCCCCTTGGTCACCAGCCGGTACGACGAGACCACCCGCCGTTGACCTGCGGCCGCCCGTACGGTGACCTTCGCTCGGCCGATCTCCTCGCCGGCGGAGGACCGGGCCCGCACCGTACACACCGCCGTGCCGCCGGGCGGGACGGTGACCCGGAACTCGACCGTGACGCCGGTGTCGCTCAGTTGGGTGACCCGGGTCACCTCGGCCGCATAGGTCGGATCGCCGTACTGCCGGTACAGCCGCCACGCCAGACCCAGGCCCACCAGGACCACCACGCCGACCAGCGTCGCGGTCAACCACCGGCGGGCGCGCCGCCGCTCGCGCCGGTGGCCGTACCGGCCGGGTGGGAACACCGGCGCTGTGGCGTGCGTCTCGGTCACCGGGACAGGTCCTCGAATCGTTTTCGTCGGGGGAGTCGGCAACAATGGTCGGGTTCCAGCGTACGAGGTAGGGACCGGCGAGGTAGGAGCATCGTGGCTGAGCAGCTGCGGCTGATGGCGTTGCACGCGCACCCCGACGACGAGTCGAGCAAGGGTGCCGCGTCGATGGCGAGGTATGTGGCGGAGGGCGTCGACGTGCTGGTCGTTACCTGCACCGGCGGCGAGCGCGGCAGCGTGCTCAACCCGAAGCTCGACCGGCCCGAAGTCCGGGAACGGATGACCGAGATCCGGCGGGCGGAGATGAACCGGGCGCGGGAGATCCTCGGTGTCCGGCAGGCGTGGCTGGGCTTCGTCGACTCCGGGCTGCCCGAGGGCGATCCGTTGCCCCCGCTGCCGCAGGGCTGCTTCGCGCTGCAGGACGTGGCCGTGGCGGCCGCGCCGCTCGTGCGGCTCATGCGCGAGTTCCAGCCGCACGTGGTGACCACCTATGACGAGACCGGCGGGTACCCGCACCCCGACCACATCATGTGCCACCGCGTGTCGGTCGCGGCGTTCGACGCCGCTGGCGACCCGGACCGCTACCCCGAGCTCGGTGACCCCTGGCAGCCGCGCAAGCTCTACTACCACATGAGCTTCCACAAGGAGCGGCTCATCGCGATGCACGAGGCGATGCTGGCCGCCGGGCTGGAGTCGCCCTATGCCGAGTGGCTCGCCCGGTGGGACGGCAACGAGCGGCGGGAGCGCAGCCCGAAGGTCACCACGCGGGTGGCGTGCGGGGACTACTTCCCGGTTCGGGACGATGCCTTGCGCGCCCACGCGACCCAGGTCGACCCGGACGGCAGCTGGTTCCGGGTGCCGATCGCCCTCCAGCAGAAGGCCTGGCCGACCGAGGACTACGAGCTGGTCCGCTCGCTGGTGGACAGTCCGCTGCCCGAGGATGATCTATTTGCCGGCGTCCGTGAGACGGTCTGCGCCTAACCGTGCGGACGCCGACTGGCGTAGGGTGTCTGGCATGGTCCTGGCCTCTGGTGGGCTCCTCGTCGACGGCGGCTTCGGTGACGACCGCTCGGGCAGCCTCGCCGGCCCGATGGGTCTACTGGTCATCCTGGTGCTCGCCGTCGGGACGATCTTCCTGCTGCGCAACATGAGCGGCCGCCTGCGCCGCTTACCGAGCACCTTCGGCGCGCCGGGCGACGAGGCGCCGACCGGCACGAAGCCCACCACTGCCACCGCACCCACCGCACCCACCGCATCAGGCACCACGACATCGGCGACCGCTGCGCCGGCGAACACGACGGGGAACGACCAGCTCAGCAACGGCGACGACAGCTCGTAATCGGTGCACCACGTACCGCCGCCGGCTTGGCGGTGGTCCGTCCATCTCCGGGGTCGGAACACCGACTCCATACCGCGATTGCCACAAACCGCTCTGTCAACCCCTGTTGTCGCATTCCGGTTTGCCATAGCCTGCCGCGGGGAGGTGTGATGCCCCGGGCACGTCCGTGGAAGGGGGGCGTCGTGATGCACACCCGCACAGCCGGCGCATCCCGCGGTCGCCGGGGCAGCCCATGACCGAGCCGCAGCGCCGGTTCACCGCCGAGCCGGCCGAGCCGCACCGACCAGCGGCCGGACCTCCCAGCCGCTGGCGGCGGCTGACCGGGGCGTGCCGCTCCGCCCCCAACGACTTCGTCCGCGGCGTCGGCCTCGCCACCGAGCCGCCCGCCGCCCGCTGGCTCATCGGCAGCCTGGTGCTCGCGATGCTCGGCGCGGTCGGGGTCAGCCTCGCGGCGGCCGGCGCGCCGGGCGGTCTGCCGCATCCGGTCGAGTGGTTCGCCGTGGCGGCCGGCGCGATGGCGCTGTCCCAGCTGTTCTGGCTCACCTTCCGTACGGCGGCCGGCCGGTTCCTGCTCGGTTGGGGCGAGGCGGCGCTGATCGTCTGCCTGTACGCCGTACCCCCGGCGTGGGTCCCGACCGTCGTGGCGGTCGGGTCGCTGGTGGCCCACCTGCTGCTCTACCTGTTCCGCAAGACCGCGTCCCTGGCGATCGCGATGCGCAACGTGGCCGGCGTGACCCTCGGCGGCTCCGCCGGTGCGCTCGCCGCCGTGGCGCTCGCGGCGCCGTACCAGGCCCGCCTCGATCTACGCGTCGCCATCGCGCTGTGCGCGGCCGCGGCCGCGTACCTGGCCGTCACCGTGGGTGTCGTCGCGGGCAGCGCGGCCGCCCGCCGGCGCGCCGGCTTCGCCTCGGTCTTCGCGCAGACCCTGCGGGCCAAGCTCGTCATGGTCGTCGGCAACATCGGGGTCGGCCTGATCATCATCGTCGCACTGCGCGCCGACTGGCGGTTCATCCTGCTGCTGACGCCGGTGTTCTGGCTGCTGCAGCAGCTGTACGCGCACCGCCTGCGGGCGGACGACGAGCGTCGCGTGTGGCAGGCGTTCTCGCTGGCCACCAAGGCGCTGAACCAGCTGGACGAGCACGAGGTCGCGCTCGCCGCGGTCGAGGGTGCCCGTACGTTGTTCACGCCGTGGCGTACCGAGGTCGTGGTCCTGCGGCCGGACGGCGGGCGGCGCACGTACCTGGCCGAGCGCACCGGCCCGATCGTCGAGGTGCCCGGCGACCGCACCGAGGAGCAGCCGGACCAGGAGTACAGCCAGGCGGTACGGGCGCTGACCGTCGGCACGGCGCACGTCGGTGAGCTGCGGCTGACCTTCCGCGAGCTGGGCGGGCTGACCGCTCGGCAGCTCATGACGTTCTCCTCGTTCGGGGACGCGCTGGCCGCTGCCCTGCACGATGCGGCCACCCACCGCGAGCTCCAGGTGATCACGGCACGGCGCACCTTCGAGGCGGCGCACGACCCGCTGACCGGCCTGCCGAACCGCGCGACGATCCTCGCCGGTGGGGACGTCGCCCTGCGCCAGCTCGACCGCGAGGCGCAGGTCGCCCTGCTGCTCCTGGACGTCGACCACTTCAAGGAGGTCAACGACACGCTGGGGCACGCGGCCGGCGACGACCTGCTCCGTACCGCGGCGCGGCGCCTCACCGGCCTTGCCCGGCAGGGTGAGCTCGTGGCCCGGCTCGGCGGTGACGAGTTCGCCCTCCTGCTGACCGCACTCCCGGCCGACTCGGCCGGCACGCCGGGTCCGATGTCCAACGGCGGCGTGCGCGCCGTACCGTGGCCGGGCGACCTGGCGCGTTCGCCGCTGCGGTACGCGCTGCGCCGCGCCCGCGAGCTGGCCGAGCACCTGGCCGCGCCCACCGAGGTGGCCGGTCTGCAGCTGTCGGTCGAGGCCTCGGTCGGCGTGGTCGTCGCGCCGGCGGGCAGCGTGGACATGAGTGAGCTGCTGCGCCGCGCCGACATCGCCATGTACCAGGCGAAGCGGGGCGGGGCGAGCGTCCAGTGGTACGACAGCGCGAAGGACGGCGCCAGCACCGACCGGCTGGCCCTGCTCGCCGAGCTGCGTGAGGCGCTGGCCGCCCAGGACCAGCTGGTCCTCGCTCTGCAGCCGGCTGTCGATCTGGCGACCGGTGGCCCGACCGGGGTCGAGGCGCTGATCCGCTGGCGGCACCCGCGCCGCGGCCTGCTCCACCCGATCGACTTCGTCCGCGCGGTCGAGAGCAGCGAGCTGCTCGGCGCCTTCACCCGGCACGTGATCGACCGGGCCCTCGCCCTCGCCGCTGACTGGGCGGCACAGGGCCTGGAGGTGCCGATCTCGGTGAACCTGTCGCCGCGGAGCCTGCTGGATCCGCACCTGCCGGCCGACGTGGCCGAGCTCCTGCGCCGGCACCAGATCCCGGCGCGGCGGCTGGTGCTGGAGATCACCGAGACGGTCGTGATGTCCGAGCTGGAGGTCATCGACGAGGTGCTTGCGGGCCTGCGCGAGCTGGGCGTCCAGCTGGCCGTCGACGACTTCGGCACCGGCTACTCGTCGCTCACCTTCCTCACCCGCATCACGGTCGACGAGGTCAAGGTCGACCGCGCGTTCGTGGCGAAGATGGTCGACTCGCCGGAGGCGGCCGCGATCGTGCGGGCCACGGTCGATCTCGGCAAGCGGCTCGGCCTGCGGGTCGTCGCCGAGGGCGTGGAGACCGACGAGCAGAGGAAGCTGTTGACCGCCATGGGCTGCAGCTCGGCTCAGGGGTACCGGTTCGTCCCGCCGATGCCGGCGGAGAAGGTCGGCGAGCTGCTGCGTACGCTGGCCGCCGAGGCGAAGGCCCGGGTCATCCCGCTGCGCGCCGACGGGGCTTAGCGGCCGCCCGGGCACCGGCGCAGCGGCCAGCCGATACGTTGGGCACATGGCCAACCGCTTGGCGTCCGCCACGTCGCCGTACCTGTTACAGCACGCCGAGAACCCGGTCGACTGGTGGCCGTGGACCGCGGCGGCGTTCGACGAGGCGCGGCGGCGCGACGTGCCCGTACTGATCTCGGTGGGCTATGCGGCCTGCCACTGGTGCCATGTGATGGCGCACGAGTCGTTCGAGGACGAGCAGACCGCCGCGCTGGTGAACGAGCTGGTGCTGCCGGTGAAGGTCGACCGCGAGGAGCGACCCGACGTCGACGCCGTCTACATGGCCGCGACCCAGGCGATGACCGGGCACGGCGGCTGGCCGATGACGGTCTTCGCCACGCCGGACGGCGAGCCGTTCTTCTGCGGTACGTACTACCCGCGCGCCCAGTTCCGCCAGCTCGTGGAGGCCGTCGCGCGGGCCTGGCGGGACCAGCGGGAGGGCGTGCGCAAGCAGGGCGCTGCTGTGGTCCAGGCGGTCGCCGGCATGCGGCTGGCCGCCGGCGAGGCCAGCCCGCTGACCGCCGAGGTACTGGATTCGGCCGCGCGATCCCTGCATCGCGACTACGACGGCGTCCAGGGCGGGTTCGGCACCGGCGGGCCCAAGTTCCCGCCGCACCAGGCGATGCTGTTCCTGCTGCGGCACCACCAGCGCACCGGTGACCCGCAGTCGCTGGAGATCGTGCGGCACACCGCCGAGCAGATGGCCCGCGGCGGGATGTACGACCAGCTCGCGGGCGGGTTCGCCCGGTACTCGGTCGACCCGACGTGGACGGTGCCGCACTTCGAGAAGATGTTGTACGACAACGCCTTGCTGCTCCGCGCGTACACCCAGCTGTGGCGCCTCACCGGCGACCAGCTGGCCGCCCGGGTGGCGCGTGAGACGGCGCAGTTTCTCCAGCGGGACCTGGCCACCGCGGCGGGGGGGTTCGCGTCGGCGCTGGACGCCGACACGGACGGCGTGGAGGGTGCGACGTACGCATGGACCCCGGCCCAGCTCCGCGACGCCCTCGGCGGGCACGACGGCCCGTGGGCGGCGGACCTGTTCGGGGTGACCGACGCGGGCACGTTCGAGCACGGTACGAGCGTCCTGCGCCTCGCCCGCGACCTGGACAGCGCCGATCCGACCCTGGTCGCCCGGTGGCGGCGGATCCGCGCCGCGCTGCTTGCCGCGCGGTCGAAGCGCCCGCAGCCCGCGCGTGACGACAAGGTGGTGGCGGCCGGGAACGGGCTGGCGGTGACGGCGCTGGCCGAGTTCGCGCTGGTCGGCCTCGGCGGCCACGATGGCGCGCTGCCTGCCGCGGCGCGGGCGCTCGCCGAGCGACACCTGGTCGGCGACCGGCTCCGCCGGGTATCGCGGGACGGCGTCGCCGGGGAGCCGGCCGGCGTGCTGGAGGACTACGGCGCGGTCGCCGAGGCGTTCACGGCGATGCACCAGCTGACCGGCGAAGGTCGCTGGCTCGACCGGGCCGGCCGGTTGTTGGACACCGCGTTGGACCGGTTCGGCGACGGGCAAGGCGGGTTCTACGACACCGCCGACGACGCCGAGCGGCTCGTGGCCCGGCCCGCCGACCCGACCGACAACGCCACCCCGTCCGGCCGGTCGGCAGTGGCCGCGGCGCTCACGACGTACGCGGCGCTGACCGGCCGGACCCGGTACCGGGAGGCCGCAGCGGCCGCACTGGCCACCATCGCCCCGCTGGCCACCCGGCACGCCCGGTTCGCCGGCTACGCCTGTGCGGTGGGCGAGGCGCTGCTGTCCGGTCCGTACGAGGTGGCGATCGTCGGCGACACCGACGGCGCCCTCGCCCGTAC
>JAEHDK010000188.1 GCA_016880465.1 Micromonosporaceae bacterium | reverse complement strand
TGGCGGCGGTGCTGGTGGCGGCCGGTGCAGTCGCGGTGAACGGCCGGCCGGACCGTACGCCGCCGGCCTCCTCGCCGGCACCCACTCCGCCGGCGTCCGCCTCGCCCGTTGCCCTCTCCCCCGGTTCGCTGGGGCTGGATGTGTTGTCCGGCAACATCATCCAGCGCCCCGACGGCACGCGGGTGAGGTTGGCTCTGCCGGCCGGGGTGGACACCGCGGCGGCCACCCGCGTACCGGATGGGTGGGTCGTGCAGACCGTCGACCACATCGGGTCCGGGCTGTGGTTCGCGCCGGACACCGGCGCACTCCGACCGGTCGGCCAGGGCGGCGAGAACTACGACATCTCCGCCGACGGCCGGATGCTCGTCGCCACGGCACGGACGCCTACGGGCTCCCATACCGTGACCGCATACGAGCTGCCGTCACTGCGGCCGTTGGGCCAGACCATCTTCGAGAGCGGGGTCAGCCCGCGGGTGGCCGGAATCAGCGGTGACCGGGTGGTGCTCAGCGGTATACAGGGCTCCCCGGGCAGCTCGGACGGTGCCGTCTGGAACGTACGGACCGGCGTTCTCCGGCCGGCCGGCGCACCCAGCTGGGTCTGGGGGGTTTCCCGTGACGGCCAGGTCCTGCGCCGTGTCGACCAGCTCGGATCCGGTGGTCCGAAGGACATCACCGCCGCCTGCGTCGACGCAGTCACCATGACGGACACGATGCCGACCGGCCCTACCGGGTTCTGCGCGTCGTGGCTGGCGACCCCCTACGGATACGGCCTGATCTCGCCGGGCGGTGGGTGGGCCATGCTCGCCACAGCGACGCCCGCGGGCGGTCCTCCACAGACCGTGCTGATGCGTACGGCCGACCTCCATTCCGGACAGTGGCGGCCGGTCAGTCTCGACGCCCACGTCGATGGCCTGCCGTTGTTCTGGGACACCGACGAGACGGTCATCGTGATCGGTGCCTCGTCCGCCCTCGGCGCGGATCGGTCCGACCGCTATCGGTGCGCGGTGACCGGGTCGTGTGCCCCGATCGCGCTACCGGCGGACCTGCCGGCGCCGAGGCTCGTACCGCGCTGGGGCGGCTGAACCCGCGGCCCAGCGCGTGACCGTCCTGGCCGGTAGTGGCAGCGCGCCGACGGCCAGCAAGACGACCGCGCCCCGGACACGGCGGCGCTCTCGGACGGCGAGATCTCGGTGGGGCACGCGGCGGCGATCTGCCAGGCGCGTTGGTAGGAGGGACCGCAGCCACCCCTGATCGCACGGCCAACGTCGGCCGTGTTAGATACCGGACTCCTTCACCAGGGACTGCGGCGCCTGGCAGCGCCAGGCATCGGTGAGCAGCTCGCGCATCTCGTCCTCGTCGACTTCGGCGAGCCGGACAAGCACCGCGGGGAAGCCGTTGTAGTGCGGCTCGGTGAAGAACCTGGCCGGGTCGGCCGAGATGAGGCCCTCCTTCTCCACCAGGTTGGCCACCCGTACGGCGAGCACGTCGGGCCGTGGCACGCGGGGCCTCTTCGGCTCGACGCGCTCCAGCCACACCCACGCGAAGCCCTTGAACGTCGCGCCATGGCGTACGGAGAAGCCGAACCGGTCGTCCGACTCGACCACCTCGGGCAGCGCCAATGCGATGCGCCGCACGTCAGCCTGATCAACCACGGCAGCTAACGCTACACTGCGTCCAGCGCTACTCGGACGGCATCAGGATCCACAGGATCGGGTAGATGAGGATCTGGCTGCCGGGGATGACGAACAGGGTGACGACGAACAGCAACCGGGTCAGCCACGGCTCGATCCCGAACCGGCGGGCGAGCCCGGCGCACACGCCGGCGAGTACCCGACCCTGGCGCGGTCGTACCAGGCCTTGACGACGGAACGAGTCGTGCACGGTGTCCACTGCGATCTCTTCTCTCGATCTCTTCCTCGACGGGTCGAACGCTTCCTCCCAGCCTCTCGCGGGACGCCAGCGCGCGCATCCGGAATGCCCCTGTCCACCCCTGATCCTCGCGCACGCACCGGATCGGGGTCACAGCCGACAAGCAGCTCAGGTGGCGATCTCCACCCGGGCGTGCCGACGATGAGCCGGCGCCGACGGCAGTCACCGCCGGGACCAGCTCCCGCCGGCAGGGCACCACCTCCCCGCCACCGGCCTGACCGCGGCCGACCTGCTCAGCACGGCCACGACCGGCTGGACAACCCGAACTACCGCACCGCTGCGCAACACCTGCCCCAAGAAATTGTGACGACCAGCGATAGTTGACACTTCCCAGCCGTGGTCGGCACCGGCCGGGACCGGCGTCACGTGGCTGGTCGCTCTGCGCCGGCCGCCGCGGTCGATGCCGTGCTCGTGAATGAGGAGCTACCAGTGTCGGGGTACGGGGTGATGTCCTGAGTTGAGTACGTCCTGGATTCCAGAACTGGTGAGTGACTCATGGCATCTCGGACTGCACATTCCATTAATCACAGTAACTGTCGTGTGTGGTAGTGACGACGTGTGAGCGGACCGGGATCAGTGCCCAGAGGAGAAGGGCGAATGCGATGATCGAGCCCGCGTGGAAGACAAGCTCGATGGGCGCCAAGGCGCTGGGCTTGATGCCGAAGTGTTGGTGCAGTGCGGTGTGTGGCCACCACGAGCCCAACAGCCATGCCGCGCTCAGCCACGCGCATATGGTGCGGGTAGGTGTGCTGGCAAGTCTGGCGATGACGGGTCTGCCCACCAGCAGCACGGCGATGGCGGCACCGAAGCCGATCGCTTCGATCACGCCGGATGCAAGAAGTGCCGAGGTTTGAC
>JAEHDK010000187.1 GCA_016880465.1 Micromonosporaceae bacterium | reverse complement strand
GCCCACCGCCAGCCGGGCCCGGCCACGGCCCGGCGCCGCCGCCAGCACCGCATCGGTCAGCGGCGGTACGGCTGCGGCCGGACCGGTACGGACCAGCCGGGTCACCAGCGCCGCCCGGTCAAACCAGGCCCGGCAGTCCGCGCAGCCGGCCAGATGCGCGTGCACCGCCGCCCGCTCGAGCGGATCGTCCTCACCATCGAGCCGGGCGGACAACGCCTCCCGGTACTGCACGCACCCCACGCCTGCCATAGTCGGGCAACGGCCCTGGCGGGTTCCCCCCGACCGGGTGGCAATCCGGCCGGCCGCGCCGATAACGTGCGTTGACATGACGGCCACCGCACCGGACGACGCGCAGATCACCGACTGGGCGTTGGCGGCGAAGGCCGGTGACCGCACCGCGGCGGCGGCGTTCATCCGCGCCACCCAGGAGCAGGTCCATCGATTCCTGGCCCACCTCGTCGGGCCGCGCGAGGCCGAGGATCTGACGCAGGAGACGTACCTGCGGGCGATGCGGGCGTTGCCCCGCTTCGCGGCCCGGTCCACCGCCCGTACGTGGCTGTTCGCCATCGCCCGCCGGGTCGCCGCGGACCACGTGCGAAACCTGGTCGCCCGCCCCCGCATCGCCGACCTCGACGACTGGCAGTCCGTCGCCGACGCCGCGCAGGCCGGCCGGGCACCGCGGTTCGAGGAGCAGATCGCACTACGCCGCCTGCTCGACGACCTGCCCGACGACCAGCGCGAGGCCTTCGTGGCCACCCAGGTCCTCGGCCTGTCGTACGCCGCGGCGGCCACCGTCTGCGACTGCCCGGTCGGGACGATCCGATCCCGCGTGGCCCGGGCCCGGACGAACCTTGTCGCCGCCCTCGGTCCCGACCACGCCGCCCGCCGCCGGCGGGCCAGCACCTAGGTTGGCTGGACACTAGGTTGGCTGGACAAACGTGTGCGGCGGGGCCCGGTCAGCAGCGGCCGAGGTCTCTCCGGGCCGAGTGCAGGAGCGGCCGCGGCACGATCCGGGGTAGCGGTGCGAGCCTGGGCAACGCGTCGGTGCGCCGGGGCGAGGTACGGGTCTGGATCGCTCGTACGATGCCCGTCGGCTGCCACAGTCGCTGGTAGAAGGCCGCAGCCGCGACGTACTCGATGACGAAGCTGCCGGTGAGGCTGCCCGCCGTCACGTCATGCCGCAGCGCGACCGTGCCGAGCGCCGCCGCCATCGTCGCGACCGCGACGATCACCGCGTTCGCCCGGGAGCTCAGCCGGTCCTGCGTCAGGACGGCCGTAACCACGGGCAGCATCACGCCGACCAGCGCACTGACAAGGGCCAGGTCGATGTCCATTCCGGTACTCACGTTCGGGTCCACCTCCCAGAAAATCTTGGTGTCTCGCAGAATGACGGAGAGCTGAGCGGTGCCGGCGGTACACCTCGGACGGAACGGATGTCCGGCCACCCGGGCCGACCGCTGCGCTAGGCGGTGAGCCAGCCGGTGCGCACCTCACCGGCCGGTAACCGGCAGTGCAGGCGGAACGGCCCGGCGGGGATCGGGTCGATGGCGAAGCAGCCGATCTCGTCGGCGACGACGACGGTCGAACTGCCCCGGGCGCGGACCTCGATCCGGCCGGGCTGCGCCGGCACGAGCTGCCCCAGCAGTGCACCGTCGCTCACCTCCAGCTCGATGGTCAACACCGTGGCCCGCAACGTGAACGCGCGCAGCGCCGCCAGCTCGGCCACTAGCGGCGGTACTTTCGCAGGTAGGTCTCGAAGTCCCAGCTGGGAACGCCGAACGTCGGCCACCGAACGTCACCGCTCGTCCGGTCGAAGATGTGGATGGGAAAGTTGGACAGCATCCCCCCGTCGACGCAGACCGCCGCGCGACCGCCCGCCGGCATC
>JAEHDK010000186.1 GCA_016880465.1 Micromonosporaceae bacterium | reverse complement strand
CGGCCGGACGGTCCAGAGTCTGGACCGTCCGGCCGGCCTCGACCGACGGGCCGGTCGTCGCTACTGCCGGCGCAGCTCGGCGAGGACCAGGGGCTCGATCCGGCCGGCGACGATCCGCTCCTCGAGATTCGCGACGCCGGCCCAGGAGGCCAGCGCCCCGTCGAGATCCGCCGGGTCCGACCCGGCCGCGTGGTAGCCGAGCCGCGTCAGCTGCTGGCGCACCTCCTCGGCCAGGTCGCCGGAGAGCTCGACCAGTTGCCCGGGATCGGGCTTGTCGAAGTACAGCGCGTGCAGGTCGAGCAGCCGACCGAGCTCGGCGACCGGATCGACATGGTCGTCCACCCGCAGGTCGACGACGACGTCGCTGGTCCCGCCGTACCCCATGCCCTGCTGGACCACGACGACGGCCGCGCTCTGCCGACCCCGCCGGTCGCCGCCGGCCCGGTCTCCCGCGCGCAGCGCGGCGAGGAGCCGGCCGGCCAGCCGCGGCTCGGCCGCGCTGTCCAGCCACGCGGTCTCCATCGCCGCGACCACTTCCGGGCCGGTGAGAATGTTGCCCTGGATGGCGTACCCCGCTGCGGCCACCCCGCCGGCCCAGTCGTGACAGTCGTCCCCGGTGAAGGTCGCGCCGTCCCCGGCCGGACCCACGACGCCCAGCTGCCGGGTCGCCCGGCCCGGGTCGGCGGCGGTCAGCCCGGCGACGACCTCGGCCGCCGCCACCCCCGTACGAAGCAGCGCCAGCCCCTGCGGCCGGTACGCGAGATTGGCGTAGGACTGGGTCGCGAGGGCGCCGACCCGGGCCTCCGCGGCCGGTACGGCGGCCCCGACGGCGAGGAACCTGCTCGCGACGGCGACCCCGTGTGCAAGCCCGTCGGCCGAGCGCGCGACGATCGAAAATGTCATGCCCGGCACCGTAGGCAACGAGGAGGGCGATGGTCTACCGCTACTTCTACGACTGCGAGTTCATCGAGGACGGCCGGCTCATCGACCTCGTCTCGATCGGCGTGGTCGACGAGCAGGGCCGTGAGTTCTACGCGGTGTCGACCGAGTTCGACGCGACCCATGCGCTGCCCTGGGTCAGGCGCAACGTCCTCGACCGGCTGCCGTCCCCGGCCGACCCGGCGTGGCGGTCCCGCGCCCGGATCCGGAGCGACCTCTACGACTTCCTGGTCGCCCCGCTGCGCCACAGCCCCGGCGAGGAGCTCGAGCTCTGGGCCTGGTACGCCGCCTACGACCACGTGGTGCTGGCCCAGCTCTGGGGCGCGATGCCGGCCCTGCCGCGGGAGATACCCCGGTTCACGAAGGACCTGCGGCAGCGCTGGGACGACGTCGGCCGGCCGCCGCTGCCGGCCGCCGAGTCGGCGCGCCATGACGCGCTCGTCGACGCGCGGCACAATGTCGCCCGATGGCAGGCAATGACGGCGGCGGCCGCGCCGGGCCCGGTGTGATCGACTACAGTGCGCAGGTGCGGCAGCGGGCCGGCCACGGCGCCGACACACCCTGGCTGCTCCCGCGGCATCGCCGGCGCCTGCGCGCCGACGACCTCGACGCGACGCTCGACTGACCTGGAGAGGGGCGACCGGGCATGCGAATCGGCGTACTCACCGGTGGCGGAGACTGCCCCGGCCTGAACGCGGTGATCCGGGCGGTGGTCCGCAAGGGCGCCGGCACCTACGGCCACGAGTTCGTCGGCTTCCGCGACGGCTGGCGTGGCCCACTCGACGGCGAGACCATGCCGCTCGGCATCGAGGAGGTGCGCGGCATCCTCCCCCGCGGCGGCACGATCTTGGGCTCCTCGCGGACCAACCCGTTCCGGGTCGACGGCGGCGTCGAGAAGATCAAGGCCAACCTGGCGGACCGTGGGGTGGACGCGCTCATCGCGATCGGCGGCGAGGACACCCTCGGCGTCGCGGCCAAGCTTCACGAATCGGGGGTATGCGTCGTCGGCGTACCGAAGACGATCGACAACGACCTCGGCTCGACCGACTACACGTTCGGCTTCGACACCGCGGTGAACATCGCGATGGAGGCGATCGACCGGCTGCACACGACCGCCGAGTCGCATCACCGTACCGTCGTCGTCGAGGTGATGGGCCGGCACGCCGGCTGGATCGCGCTGCAGTCCGGCCTGGCCGGCGGGGCCAACGTGATCCTGCTCCCGGAGACCCCGTTCGACCTCGACCGGGTCGTGGCGTACGTGCAGGACCGGTTCAAGACGCGGTACTCGCCGATAGTCGTGGTGGCCGAGGGCGCGCTACCGGTGGACCGCGGCATGGTCACCCAGACCGAGCAGCTCGACGCGTTCGGCCATGCCCGGCTGGGCGGGATCGGTACCTGGCTCGCCGGCGAGATCGAGAAGCGGACCGGTAAGGAGGCCCGGGCGGTGGTACTCGGGCACATCCAGCGGGGCGGTACCCCGTCGGCGTTCGACCGGGTGCTCGCCACCCGGTTCGGCCTGCACGCGATCGACGCGGCGCACGAGTCCGCCTGGGGCATGATGGTGGCGCTGCGCGGCACCGAGATTGTCCGGGTACCGCTGGCTGAGGCGACCCGCGAGCTCAAGACGGTGCCTCCAGAGCGGTACGCCGAGGCCGAAGTCTTCTTCGGCTGACCGGGGGTGGCACACGTGCGTACGGTGGCCGTCGTCGGGGCGGGGAAGATCGGCGAGGTGCTCCTGGCCGGGCTGCTGCGGTCCGGCTGGCCGGTCGACCGCTTGCTCGCGACCGTCCGCCGGGCCGAACGCGCGGCGGAGCTCCGTACCCGGTACGGCATCCGGGTGGTGGACAACGAGACCGCGCTGGCGGAGTCGGACGTACTCGCGATCGCCGTCAAGCCGCAGGACGCGGCCGCGCTGATGACCGAACTGGGCCCCAAGGTGCCGGCGGACAAGCTGATCGTGTCCCTCTGCGCCGGCCTGCCGACGTCGTTCTTCGCCAAGTGGCTGCCGGCGGGTACCCCGGTGGTCCGGGTCATGACCAACACACCCGCACTGGTGGACGAGGCGATGACCGCGATCTCGGCCGGTGCCTGGGCGACCGCCCAGCACCTGGCGCTCGCCGAGGAGATGTTCACCCCGCTGGGCCGGACGATCCGGGTACCCGAGTCGCAGCAGGACGCGGTGACCGCGCTGTCCGGGTCGGGGCCGGCGTACTTCTACTACCTCGTCGAGGCGATGACGGATGCCGGGATCCTGCTCGGCCTGCCGCGCCAGGTAGCCCACGACCTGATCGTGCAGACGGCGATCGGGTCCGCCATCATGCTGCGCGACTCGGGGGAGCACCCGGTCACGCTGCGCGAGGCGGTGACGTCGCCGGCGGGTACGACGATCAACGCGATCCGCGAGCTGGAGAACCACGGCGTACGGGCGGCGCTGCTGGCCGCGCTGGCCGCCGCCCGGGACCGCGCACAGGAGCTGGCCGCCCAGAGCGGGTGACCCTGGGCTCGGCGCGGGGCACCCATACTGGCGGACGTGTCATCGTCTGGATCGATCCCGCTGGCCGCCGCGCGGGCCGCCTGCGGGGTTCGCCGGCCGGCGGGTCGACTGACCGCGCGGGCTCGTCAGACCGGGCGCTCCTCCATCAGCACGAGGTGGTGGCCGTCCGGGTCGGTGCAGAACGACATCCACAGGTCGTGCGTACCGTCGCGGTGCACGATGTGCGGCGCCCCGCGGAAGGTCACCCCGGCCGCGGTCAGCCGGGCCTGTTCCGCCTCGATGTCCTCGACCCGGAAGTACAGCGTGACCTTCGACCGGAACTCCTCGGTTTCCGGGATGCCGAGGTAGAGCCGCGTCTCACCGGCCTGGAAGAACGCCATCGGCTGGTCGGGCACCCGGAACAGGAACGGCACGCCGAGCACATCCCGGTAGAACGCGACCGAGCGGTCGACGTCGGTGACGCTGATCCCGACCTGACCCACTGGCCCGAGCGCCATCGTGCCTCCTATCATGTAACCTTGGTGAAAGGTTAACCATGGTGAAGGATAGGGGTCAAGACCGGTGGCCACCGCCCCCGCCCGGCGTACCCGCCGACCGGCGGCACGAGACCGCCAACGCGTTGCACTCGGCGGCGCTGCGCCTGCTGCGGTACGCCCGCGCCGTCGACGTTGGCATGGATCTGGACGCACCGCGTGCCTCGCTGCTGTCCGTGCTGGTCTTCGGCGGCCCGTTGCCGGTCACCCGGCTCGCCGCGATCGAGCAGGTGTCGCCGCCGGCGATCACCAAGACGGTGACGGCGCTGGAGGCCGCCGGGCTCGTCGAGCGCACCCGGTCGGCCGCCGACCGCCGGGTGGTCCTGGTCCGCGCCACCCGGGCCGGGCGTGACCTTCTGGAGAAGGGCAGAGCTGCCCGGGTACGGGCGGTCGCCCGCCTCCTCGACGGCCTGTCCGACCGGGACCTCGCGACGCTGGGCCGCGCGGCGGACATCGTCGCCGGCCGGCTCTGACGACCTCGCCCCCGGGCGCGGTCCGGGCACCGTTACGCTCGACGCCATGGGCCACGAGTGGCATCAGTTCCGCCATCCAGGTTTCGAGATCGGGATCCCGTCGGTGGTCGCCGGCGGCGCCGAGACCTACGGTCTCGACCGCTGGCGTGGGTTGCCGCGCGCCCAGACGCCACCGTGGCCGGACCAGTCGATGGTCGACGAGGTGTGCGCGGTGCTGGGTACCGTGCCGTCGATCGTCGCGCCGTACGAGGTCGACCAGCTCCGCGACCGGCTCGCGCTGGTGTGCGAGGGCGAGGCGTTCCTGCTGCAGGGGGGCGACTGCGCCGAGACGTTCGCCGACAACACCGAGGCACACCTGCTCGCCAACGCGCGGGCGCTGCTGCAGATGGCCGTGGTCCTCACGTACGGCGCCTCGCTGCCGGTCGTCAAGGTGTCCCGGGTGGCCGGCCAGTACACCAAGCCCCGCACGGCGGACACCGACGCGTTGGGCCTCCCGGTGTACCGCGGCGACATGATCAACTCGCTCGATCCGGAGATCACCGCTCGGGTCGCCGATCCACAGCGGATGATCCGGGCGTACGCCAACGCGTCGTCGGCGATGAACATGCTCCGGGCGTACCTCGGCGGCGGCATGGCCGACCTGAACGCGGTGCACGACTGGAACAAGGGGTTCGTCCGGACCTCGCCGGCGGGGGAGCGGTACGAGGCGATCGCCCGGGAGATCGACCGCGCGCTGGCGTTCATCCAGGCCTGCGGGCTGACCGACGACCAGGCGCTGCGGACGGTCACCCTGTACTGCTCGCACGAGGCGCTCGCGCTGGAGTACGACCGCGCGCTGACCCGGGTCGTCGGCGGCCGGCCGTACGCGCTGTCCGCCCATTTCCTGTGGATCGGTGAGCGCACCAGGCAGATCGACGGCGCGCACATCGACTACATCTCCCGCATCGTCAACCCCATCGGGGTGAAGCTCGGCCCGACGGCCACCCCGGAGCAGGCGATCGAGCTGGCCGAGAAGCTGAACCCGGCCAACGTGCCGGGCCGGCTCACGCTGGTCAGCCGGATGGGCAGCCACAAGGTCCGGGACACCCTGCCACCGATCGTGGAGAAGGTCAGCGCGGCCGGGCACAAGGTCGTCTGGCAATGCGATCCGATGCACGGCAACACGATCGAGTCGTCCAACGGGTACAAGACCCGGCATTTCGACCGGATCGTCGACGAGGTGCTCGGCTACTTCGAGGTGCACCGGCAGCTCGGCAGCCACCCGGGCGGCCTGCACGTGGAGCTGACCGGCGAGGACGTCACCGAGTGCCTGGGCGGCGCACAGGCGATCGCCGACCGCGACCTGCCGGACCGGTACGAGACGGCGTGCGACCCGCGGCTGAACACCCAGCAGTCGCTCGAACTGGCCTTCCTGGTCGCGGAGATGCTACGCGGCTAGCGCACCGTCCACCCGACTACGATCAACCGGGTGACGGTAGATCTGCGCAGCGACACCGTGACCCGGCCGACCGCGGCCATGCGCCGGGCGATGGCCGAGGCCGAGGTCGGCGACGACGTGTACGGCGAGGACCCGACCGTCAACGCGCTGCAGGCCGAGGTCGCCGAGCTGTTCGGGCACGAGGCCGCGCTGTTCACGCCGTCCGGGTCGATGGCCAACCAGATCGCGGTGCAGGTCCTGGTTCCGCCGGCGGACGAGCTGCTGTGCGATGCCGACGCCCACGTGGTGACCTACGAGGGCGGGGCCGCGGCGACGTACGGCCGGGTGGCGACCCGTACCTGGCCGGCCTGCGGCGGCGACGTCGACGTGGACGCGATCGCGGCGATGGTACGGGCCGACGGGTACGGCGCCGTGCCGACCCGCGCGATCGCCGTCGAGCAGACGCACAACCTCGGCGGCGGTGCGGTGTTCTCGCTGTCCACACTGGAGGGCCTGCGGCGGGTGGCGGACGCGGCCGGCGTCGCGCTGCACTGCGACGGTGCCCGGATCTGGCACGCGCACGTGGCCGACGGCGTCCCGCTGGCCGACTACGGCCGGCTGTTCGACACCGTGTCGGTGTGCGTGTCCAAGGGCCTGGGCGCACCGGTCGGCTCGCTGGTGGTGTCGTCGGCCGAGCGGATCGAGCACGCCCGGTCGATCCGCAAGCGGCTGGGCGGCGGGATGCGGCAGGCCGGCGTACTGGCGGCAGCCGGCCGGTACGCCCTCCGGCAGCACATCGACCGGCTCGCCGACGACCACGCCCGCGCGCGGCGGCTCGCCGACGCACTCGCGCCATTCGGCGTCGTCGACGCGGCGAAGGTGCGTACCAACATCGTGTCCCTGGATCTGGCAAAGTCCACAATGGATGCTCCGGCGCTGGCCGCGGCCGCCCAGCAGCAGGGGGTGCTGGTGTCCGTGATGGCGCCGCGGATCGCCCGCCTGGTCACCCACCTCGACGTCGACGACGACGGCGTCACCCGCGCCGCCGAGGTGGTAGCCGCGATCCTGCGGACCTGACGCCCCGACCATCGCGGCACGCGGCTCAGTCGCGCAGGCGACGGAGCGTCGCGATGTCCGTGGCGTGGCCCTCGTGCTTCTCCGACGGTGTCTCCACGACGACCGGTACCCCGGCCGTCGCCGGGTGGGCGAGGAGCTCCGCGAACGCCGCCTCGCCGATCGTGCCCTTGCCGATCGTCTCGTGCCGGTCGCGGGCCGAACCGCAGGGATCGCGGGAGTCGTTGGCGTGGACGAGCGCGAGCCGGCTGGTACCGACCGTGGCGACGAGCGCGGCCAGGGTCGCGGCCATCCCGCCCGGCTCGGCGACGTCGTGGCCGGCCGCCCAGGCATGGCAGGTGTCGAAGCAGACGCCGAGCGCCTGGTGCCCGTCGACCGCGTCGAGGTACGGCCCGAGCTGCTCGACCCGCGCCGCCAGCGACAGCCCGCCGCCGGCACTCGGCTCGACGAGCAGCCGCGGTCCGCCCACCTCGGCGGTGTGGTCGAGCAGTGGCAGCAGCGCCTCCCGTACCCGGCGCATCGCGAGGTCGGCGTGCGCCGCGCCGACCGCGCTGCCGGCGTGGAACACCACCGCCCGAGCTCCGATCGCGGTACCGCGGGCCAGGGAGTGGGCCAGCGCGCCGGCCGAGCGGGTGACCGTCTCGTCGGTCGGCGAGCCGAGGTTGACCAGCAGCGGGGCGTGGATGTACACGGGCAGGCCCCGCGCCGCGCAGCCGGCGCGGAACGTCTCGTCCTGGGCCGGGCTACCGGCCGACTGCGCCCAGCCGCGCGGGTTCGAGACGAAGACCTGCACGACCTCCGCACCGGTCAGGTCGGCGTACGACAGCACCGAGGCCAGGCCGGCGGCGGTGGGGGCGTGGGCGCCGATGGGGCCCGGCGGTGGTGGGCCGGTGGGCCGCCGGCGCGAGCGGCGCGCTACAGGCACAAGAGTTGGATCTCCGTGCCCTGCGGTACGGTGGTGCCCTCCGGCTGGCTCTGGGCGGCCACGGTGCCGTTCTCGTTGCCCTGCACGCTCACCCGCAGCTTGACCGACTCGAGCGTCGCCTTGGCCTGCTGGCACGGTTGCCCCTGCACCCCGGGGACCGCCACCGCCGGCGGGCCCGAGCTCACCGTCAGCTTGACGGGCTTGCCGGCCTCGATGCCGGATCCGTCCGGCGGGTTCTGTGCGATGACCTGGCCCGCGGGCTTGTCGCTCTCCTGCGGGCTGATGTCGGCGATGAGGCCCATTCCTTGCAGGATCTGCTTGGCGTCGTCCACGTTGCGGCCGACCAGGTTGGGTACGGTCAGCGGAGCCTTGCCCCGGCTCACCGTGACGGTCACCTTCGTGTTCGGCTTGACCTCCGCGTTCACCGCGGGGTCCACGGCCAGCACGTTGCCGGCCGGAGTGTTGTCGTCGTACGCGTCCCTGCGGATCGTCATCAGCTTGACCCGGGTCAGGTCGGCCACGGCCAGGTCGTACGCCTTCCCGACCACGTCGGGTACGAGGTACCGCTCCGGACCCTTGGACAGGGTCAGCGTGATCTTGCCGCCTTTCGTGATCTTGCCGCCGGCGCCGGGGCGCTGGTTGACCACCGTGTCCTTGGGGATCTGCTCGTCGAACCGGCCGTCGTCGTAGACCACGCGGAAGCCGCCGCGCTGGGCGATCTGGACCGCGTCGACCTTGGACATGCTGGTGAGCTGGGGTGCCGAGGTGTACCGGCCGATGCCGAACCACCAGCCGCCCAGCGAGATCAGCAGGCCCAGCGCGACCACGGCGGCGATGAGACCGATCCGGCCCTGCGGGTGGGCAAGCAGCTGGCGGCCCGCGTGGCGTATCCGGTCCAGCGGGCCGACCGGCTCCATCTTCGAGAACCCGATCTTCGCCGGCGCCGACACCAACTACTGGATCCGGCAGAACATCCCCCTGATCGGCGGCGGCGGCGTGGCGCTGTCGACGCGCAACGGCCTGCTGGCCAACCTGCGTTCG
>JAEHDK010000185.1 GCA_016880465.1 Micromonosporaceae bacterium | reverse complement strand
GTATTGGGTGGCCGCCTCAGAGACGCTGCTGGCCCCGGGCCCGTGATGCATCCACACGTACCCGATGCCGAGATCGACGCACTCCCGCATGGTGGCCTCGGCGATCTCCGGCCTGGTTCCAATGACGACTGCCTCAACACCGCCGGGGACGGACGTTAGGTCGTGGTAGCACCGGTCGCCCTCGACCACCTCCGTGTTCGGGTTGATCGCGAAAACCTCGTAGCCGCGCGCCCGCAGCCGCTGGTACACGGCGTTGCTGCCGTGTGTCCCCGGCGTCCGGGACACCCCGGTCACCGCGATCCGCTTGTTTGCCAGGAACTCCGACGCGGCCGTTTTCATCGTGGGCATCGTTGCCTCCTCTGCGCCGGTGGGGTCGCTAACCGCTCCGGCAACCTCTTCACCTCAACCTAATCCGGTTCGAACCCGAAGCGGTGAACCTGTTCTTCCAACTGATCTCAGCCACCTGAAGATCGGACTCGGTGTGGGCACGGGACAGGCCCTGGTGGCGGGCCAGATATGCGGCGATCGCCATGTGGGCGGTATCGAATCAGTGACCTCTTCGGTGTGAAGGGCTCAACCGCGCCCTGGCCCAACGCCCATCGATAGGCTGAAGGCGGCGATGTGCCGAGGTATGGATGGGAGGGGCCGTGCAGTACATCCAGCGCCCGCAGGGGCTGCCACCGGTCAATGGCTACAGTCATGCCGTGTCGTTCGCCGGTCGGCTGGTGGCCGTCTCCGGCCAGGTGCCGATGGACGCCGAAGGCCAGGTGGTGGGTGTCGATGATCCAGAGGCGCAGGTCCGGCAGGTATTTCACAACCTGGCGACCGCGCTGGCCGCCGCCGGCTCGGACCTGTCCCGCGTGGTCAAACTGACGGTGTTCCTTGTCGACCTGGCAGATCTGGCCGCATTCCGCCGGGTTCGCGACGAGGTTCTTCCAGGCCCCGATAAGCCGGCGAGCTCATTGGTACGGGTGGCCGGCCTGTTGCATCCGGACTTCCGGGTCGAGGTTGAGGCACTCGCGGTCTGCTGAGCAGGGTGGTCGCCACGACCAAACCCGCCGCGCACAGCGTGAACCCAGCGGCGGGCAGGACCAACCCACGGGGTGGCAACCAATGCAGCGCCAGCCCGCCGGCCGCGCCGCCCAGCGAGATCCCCAGATAGATGGCGGACGAGTTCAGGCCCAGGAGTACCGGCATGGCCGCCGGATGATCCCGGGTCAACCGGTGCTGTTGCGGTACGGTCGGCGCGGCGATACAGATACCCCAGACCAAGATCCACAACGACACTGAATGCAGCAAGCGGACGGCGACCGGTGCCACGGCGAGCACCACAAGCGTCAGCGCGAGCACGCCTATCAGGACCCGCTCGGCGGAGAACCGATCGGCGAGGCGCCCTGAGAACAGCGTGCCCACCACGTTGCCCAGTCCGAACACTAGCAGCAGGACCGCCAACACCCGTGGTGCGCCGCCGGTGACCGGCGCCAGTACCGGCGCCACATACGTGTAGACAGTGTATGTGCTGCCGAAGATCAGCATGGTGCTGACGAGCACCGCGACGATCCACGGCTGGCGCAGTGGGGCGAGGCGTTGGCGCAGCCGTGCGGCGGGCAGCCGGACCGACGGTACCAGCGCCGCGACCCCCAGCGTCGCCACCAGCCCGACGCCCGCCACCAGGCACAGGGTCAGCCGCCAACGCCCGCTGCCGACCAGGATTCCCAGCGGCAAGCCGAGCACGGTCGCCACGCTCAATCCGCCGAGCACGACCGACATCGCCCAGCCGCGGCGCTCCTCCGGAGCCGTCGCCGCAGCGAGTGCCGACGCGGACGACGTGATCGTCCCCGCGCCGACCGCGGTGAGGATCCTTGCCGCGAGCACCCAGCCGTACGCGGGCCCCACCGCAGTCAGCACGTTCCCGACCGTGAACACCACCAGCGCGATGAGCATCGCGGTGCGCCGGTCCAGCCCGGACAGCGCGGCGCCGACCAGCGCCGCGGAGACCGCGAAGGTGAGCGCGAACAGCGTCACCAGCTGTCCCGCGGCACTGACCGACGTATGCAAGTCCGCCGCGATGGCCGGCAGCAGCCCCGCGATGACGAAGTTGTCGGTACCGACGGCGAAGGTCGCCAGTGCCAGTGGCAGGAGGCGACTGGTCCTCATCTGGTCATTCTGCACGTATGAAGGACAGGATGAGACCCGTGAGCGTGTCCAGGCCCTCGAAGTGCACGGCGTGACCGGTGCTGACGTCGGCGATCGTGATCTGCTTGCGGTCGCTGAGGAACTCCCGCACCCGCGGGTTGTCCACCAGCCGGTCGCCGCCGGCCAGCACGGCCAGCACCGGAAGGTCGCCGAGCCGGGCGAACTCGCGCTCGGCGATGTGGGCAAGCTCCTCCCACGCGGTGACGGTGCCGTCGCTGACTAGGGTCAGCTTCAGCTCGTCCCGTTCGATGAACTCGCGCCACTGTGGACGAGTGGTGAAGTCCGCCGGCTCCAACGGCACCTTGACGTAGGGGCGCGCCGGGTCGGGGCGCAGCTCGAACTCCTCAACTGCGGCCTGCGCTGACTCGATGGACAGCCGCAACACGTCGCTGTAGCGCTCGTTGAAGAAGAAGCCCGGAGCGACCAGGATCAGCGAGGTGATCAGCCCCTGGTCGGCCAGCCGCCCGGCGACAGCGGTGGCGACCTGACCGCCGAAGCACCACCCCGCCAGGTGGATCCGGTGGTACCGGCCGTTCAGGTCGCGCAGCAGTTCGGCCAGGTCAGTGAGCACCTGCTCCGGCGACGGGATGTGACCTCGCCTGTCGTTGAGGCCCGATCCGCGCCGGTCCACCGCGATGAAGGTGACCGGCGCGGCGGCGACCAGGGCCGCGCCGAGCGGCTCCTGCCAGCCGGCGTGGCTCATCCCGCCGTGCAGCATCACGACCACGTCCTGGCCGTTGTCCGGCCCCCACTGCCGGTAGTGCGTGCGGTAGCCGTCGCTCTGCAGGTAGGTCCGCACCTCAGTGGTGCTCGTGGCGGTCATCCTCGTCTCCTAGTGAGTTCTGGGAGCCAGCCATCCGGCAGACTCCTGACGGGTAGGTAGCCGCCGACGGGTGAGCACTTGTTTCTCCTGGACGTTGAGTCCTGACGAAAGATCGTGCCTCTGCCGGTGGGTTGGGAGAGTTGATCGCTGATGGGATGCCGTGCCCGCCTGCTTGCGGCGTGAGCACTGCTTCATTAGGTCGCTGATGGTTCTCCGGCTGGCTGCCGACGAGGACTGGTATCGAGGACGGGAGATGCGGTGCTGTTTGTTGGTGATGACTGGGCGGAGGACCATCACGACGTTGAGTTGATGGACGCGGCTGGGCGCATGCTGGCCAAGGCCCGGCTGCCCGAGGGAGTCGCGGGCATGGTCCGGCTGCCCGCGATGATCGGCGTGCATCTGGGCCAGGATGCGCAGGACGAGGGCGAAAACGCGGCCGGGCAGGTCTGGATCGGGATCGAGACTGACCGGGGGCCCTCGGGTGCAGGCGTTGGTCGGGGCCGGGTACACGGCTTTTGCGGTCAACCCGTTGCAGGCCGCCCGCTACCGAGAACGCCTCGGGGTGTCCGGCGCCAAGAGCGACGCCGCCGACGCGCACATGCTCGCCGACATGGTCCGCACCGACGCCCACCAGTTGCGCCCGTTCGCGGGTGACAGTGCCCAGCCCGAGGCTGTCAAGGTGGTCACCCGGACGCACAAGACACTGATCTGGGAACGCACCCGCGCCACGCAGCGGCTGCGGCCCGCGCTGCGGGAGTACTTCCCGGCCGCGCTGGCCGCGTTCGAAGATCTCGACGCCGCCGACACCTTGGAACTGCTCCTGCGCGCCGAGCAGCTCGGGCAGCCCGCCGTGGTCACCGCCGCCCACGCCGTGTCGGTGCGGGCGCTGGTGGCGGTTCTGGCCACCCTCAACGAGCAGGTCAAGACCCTGCAAGGGCAGGTCGGGGCCCATTTTGGCCAGCAGCCGGACGCTGAGATCATCTTGTCCCAGCCCGGACTGGGTGCCGTCCTGGGCGCCCCGGTGCTCGCCGAGTTCGGCGACGCGAAGGGCCGCTACGCCTCGGCCAAGGCCGGCAAGGACTACGCCGGCACCAGCCCGATCACCCGCGCATCCGGCACGAAGAAGACGGTCGCAGCCCGGTTCGTGCACAACGACCGACTCATCGACGCGCCGATGACACAGGCGTTCACGTCGCTGCGGGTCTCGCCGGGCGCCCGCGCCTACTACGACCGGCAACGCGCCCGCGGCGCCCACTACAACCCCGCGCTGCGTCAACTCGCCAACCGGCTCGTCGGCATCCTGCCCGGATGCCTCAAGACCAGCACGCCCTACGACGAAACGACCGCCTGGTCGCATCACCTCAACGAGGCTGCTTGACATTCAAGCTCCTGGATGTTTTTCGGTCTTCCGTGGCCGGGGCGCCCTGGCCGAGCCGGCCCAGCGCCTCGGTGATCTCAAAGGTTACGGCCGGCGCGGCGGCGCCGCCGGCCAGCTGCGCCAGCACGGCGTCGTACAGCGCCGCAGCACCCTCGACCCACCGCTGCGACAGCCGGCGGCCGTCGGCGTTGAGCGTCAGGACCACGCATCGTTGGTCGAGTTCGTGGCCGACGTTGACGAGCAACGGAAACGAGGTGTGCTCGAACCACCGCATGCCGGTGACTGCACCGTCCGCCCCGGTGGCGATGTCGGCGTACGCGGGAAACCGCGTGTAGTTGAATATCGCCGGGAACAGGTCGCTCCGTCCAGCCGCGCGGTGCAGCTCGGGGAGCGGGAAGCGCCGGTACGGGAGGGCACGGCGCTCCTGGTCGAATACCCGCCGGGCGATCTCGCCCCACGATCCGTGGAGGCGGTCGACGAGCGGTACGAAGTTCAGGAACATCCCGACCGTCTCGTCCCAGCCCTCCTCCTCCAGCCGGCCGTTGGTGAAGACACCGGTGCAGGTTGGCGAGGCGCCGGTGAGCAGGCTCAGCGTCACGAGGTGCGCGGCGAGGAAGACCGATTTCACCGGTACCGCCCAGCCGGCGGCCGCCCGCTCCAGCGCCTCGCGCCGCTCTGGTGGCAGCACGACCGCCGTCTCGCTCCACCGCGTCGCGGTCGCGGCGCCAGTCCGGTCGGTGAAGTGCGCCGCGGGCGCGGCCGCGACCACATCGAGCCAGAACGCCCGGGCCTGCGGGGATTCGCTCGCCGCCCGCTCGGCGGCGACGAAGTCCCGGTACACCGGCGGCTCGGGCGACGCCGCCGGGACGGGCCGGCCGCCGAGCGCGTCGGCGTACCGCCGTACCAGGTCGCGCATCACCAGGGAGAGGCTCCAACCGTCGAGTACCGCGTGGTGAAAGCTGACCGTCAGGGTGAACATGCCGGCCGACCACCGGTGCGCGAACCACCGGATCGGTGCGCCGGCCGCCCAGTCGAAGCCGGTCTCCTTCTCCCGCTCGAACCACCGATCGAACGCCGCGTGCGGGTCGTCGGCCGGCAGCGTCGCGACGCTCAGCGGGGACGGCTCGGACGCGTGGACCAGCCGCAGTGGTGTGCCGCCCGGTGTGTCCAGCGCAAAGGAGCCACGCAGCGTCTCATACGCCTCGCCGAGGTACCGCAGCACAGTGGCCAGCAGGTCCGGGTCCAGCGGCAGAGCGAGATGGTAGGAGAAGACGTCGTGGTACTGCGCCTGGCGCGGGTCCGCGTCGGTCGCCCGCATCATGAACATCTGCATCTGGCTCGCCGGGTACGGGTCCACCACACCCCCGGACACGCCAGCCGGATCGACTGCGGAGGACGTGCCGGTAAGCCGCCCGGCCGCCGGGTCACCGTTGCCGCCCAGCCGCGTGGCGAGCGTACGGACGGTACGCCCGGCGAACACCTCGGCAAGCCCGATCGAGGGGTCGATCCGGCGCAGCTTGGCCACCACCCGGATGGCGCTGATGGAGTCGACGCCGCGCTGCAGGTAGTCGTCGTCGAGGCTCACGACCGGGACCCCGGTGGCCTCGGCGAGGATGTCGGCGACCCGGCGTTGCTCCGGGCTCCACGCCCCGACCGGGCTGACCGCCGCTGGTCCGGCGGCCGCTGGCGCCGTCGGCGGGTTCGGCCGTTCCACGGTCTGCTGCACCGCGCTGGAGCCGACCGGCACCAGTTCCTGTTCGCCGAAGGTCAGCTCCCCCAGCATGGTCACGAACGCGTCGAGGTACTGCTGTGCGAGCTGCGCGTCGAACCGGCTGGCGTCGTGGTTGAGCGTGACGAACGTCCGGTCGCGGAAATGGTCGCGGTGCAGGTGGACGACCACGTCGAAGCTGGTCTGTTCGAAATAGTGCGCGCCGGTGATCCGTACGCCGTCGTCTGCCTCGTCGTACACGTGGAAATCCGTGTAGTTGAAGATCGTGTTGAACGGGGTACGCCCGCCTGAGCGGCGGACGATGTCGGCCAGCGGGTACCGGCGGTGCGCCATGCCGGCCTGCTCGATCGCCCAGACGCGGGTGATGAGCGAGGACCATGACTCGGCAGTCAGCTCGATCGGGAACGGCAGCGTATTCAGGAACAGCCCGACCAGCTCCGCGCCGCCGTTGATCTCCGGCCGCCCGCTGCTGACCAGACCCGAGACGATGCGCTGCCGGCCGGTAAGCCGGCCCAGGACGAGCAGGTGTACCGCGAGGAAGACGCTCTTGGCGGCGACTCCGAGCGCCGCGGCCACCGCGCGCACCGCCTCGACTTGCGTCTCGGGCAGCTCCCGCTCGGTGGTCACCGGGACCGCCGGCGAGCCGGCGGGGAGCAGCTCGGTGGGCTCGGCGTCGCCCAGCAGCTCGGCCCAGAACGCCGCGCTCGCGGGATCCTCCGTAGTCCGCCGCTCCAGCTCCACGAAGGCGCTGTAGGCGGCCTGCTCGACGATCGGTTGCCGCCGGCCGCTTGCGACCAGGTCGGCGTAGGCCCGACGGATCTGCTCCACGACGAGCGCGACGCTCCACCCGTCGAGGACGGCATGGTGGAACGACAGACCCAGCATGCAGCGCCGCGGCCCACGCTGGCGGATATGCACCCGCAGCAGCGGTCCGGCGGCCAGATCGAACGGCCGTTGCCGCTCGGCCGCGGTCCACGCCTCGACCGCCCGGTCCTGACCAGCTGGAGCCAGCGGCGACAGGTCGGTGTATTCAACGGGGGGGTCCAGGTCGTCATGGACCAGTTGCAGCGGTACCTGGTAGCTGTCGAGGTCGATTGTGGACCGAAGCACCGGGTGCGCCCGTACCACGTGCAGTACCGCCGCCAGCATCAGGTCGGGCCGCAGGTCCTCAGTGGTCTCCAGCTCGTACCCGAAGACGTCGTGGTACACCGACGACCGCTCGTCGAGCATCGTGTGATACACCATGCCGGCCTGCAGCCTGGACAGCGGCCAGGCGTCGCTGATCGTCGCCGGCAGGCGCTTGCGGTCCGCGTCGGCGACCAGCGCCAGCGGTGCCACCACCGCCACTGGCGTGACCGGCGCCTTGCCGGCGATGGCCGCAAGCAGGCTGCGTACCGTGGGGTGGGCGAAGATGTCATGCACCTCCACCGGGTAGCCGTGAGAGCGGAGCCGGGCCGCGAGGCTGACGCTGCGGATGGAGTCTCCGCCGTGGCGGAAGTAGTTGGTCTCTACCCCGAGCGATCCGGTGCCGAGCACCTCCCGCCAGATCCGCAGCATGACCTCCTCATCCGGGGTCTGCGGCGCGGTCACCGGCTCGTTCCGGTCAACTGCGTCGAGCGGGTCCGGCAGCGCCCGGCGGTCGAGCTTGCCGTTCGGTGTCGTCGGCAGCGCTGGGACGGCCATCACGACCTGCGGCAGCATGAACTCCGGCAGTTGGGTGCGCAGCGCATCCTTGACCCGCTGCTGGTCGAAGTCGTCGGCGACGACGTACCCGACGAGCATCCGGCTGCCACCAGCCTCGCGCAGCACCACGGTCGCGTCGCGTATGCCGGGCAACCGCAGCAGCGCGGCGCTGACCTCCTCGGGCTCGATCCGCACGCCGCGCAGCTTGATCTGACTGTCAATCCGCCCCAGGTACTGGATCTGGCCGTCGGGCAGGAACCGGGCGAGGTCGCCGGTGCGGTACAGCCGACCGGTGCCTCGCGGATCGGGTACGAAGACGTTGCGGGTCAACTCGTCGCGGCGGTGGTACCCGGTGGCCAGCTGCACCCCGCCGATGCACAGCTCACCTGGTACGCCGACCGGCTGCAGCGCAAGATGCCGGTCGACCACGACGAGCTGAGTGTTCGCGACCGGCCGGCCGATCGGCACCACTGCGCCGGGGTAGTCGGCGGCGCATGGCCAATGCGATACGTCGATGGCCGCCTCGGTGGGCCCGTACAGGTTATGTAGTTCGCAGCCGGGCAGGGTCTCGAGAAACCGCACCACTGCCTTGTGGGCGAGCGCCTCGCCGCTACAGATCACCCGGCGCAGCGAGCCGCAGTAGGCCGACAGCTCGTCCTCATCCAGGAACACGTTGAGAATGGACGGTATAAAGTGGACGGTTGTCACCCGGCGCTCTGCGATCAGGCGCTTCATGTAGGCGGCGTCGCGGTGGCCGCCGGGCCGCGCCACCACGATGCGGGCTCCGGTCATGAGCGGCCAGAAGAACTCCCACACCGACACATCGAAGCTAAACGGTGTCTTCTGGAGCACCCGGTCCTCACTGGTGATGTGGAACACCTGCTGCATCCACCACAGCCGGTTGAACAGCGATACGTGGCGGTTGACCGCACCCTTTGGTTGCCCGGTCGAGCCCGACGTGTAGATCATGTAGACCGGCGAGTCCGGGGTAAGCCGGCGCCGCACGTTGCGGTCGTCCTCGTCGCGAGGTTCGTTCACGGACAAGACCATGACCTCGGCAGTACCCATGCGGGTCAGCTCGACTCGCCGATCCGCCGTGGTCACCACCGCGCTGACCTCCGAATCCTCGATCATGAACTGCACCCGGTCCGGCGGATAGTCGGGGTCGATCGGCACGTAGGCGAGGCCCGCCTTCACGATGGCGACGAGGGCGACCACCATCTCCAGCGAACGCTCCAGGTAGACGCCGACAAACGGTGACCCCTGACCGGAGTGGGTCGCGGCGATGGCCCGGGCGACCTGGTTGGTCAGCCGGTTGAGCTGGTCGTAGGTCAGCGACCGGCCGTCGAACTCGACGGCCACCGCGTCGGGGGTACGGCGTGCCTGCGCCTCGAACTCGTCGATGACCGTACTGTCCGGATAGGACACCGCAGTGTCGTTCCACACCTCGGTGATCAGCCGTCGCTCGTCGTCAGGCAGAAACGACACGGTAGAGATGGGCGCGTCGAGGTTGTCCACCAGCCCCGCCAGCAGCGTGGCGAAATGCCGTAGCAGCCGCTCGGCGGTCGCCTCGGTGAACAGGTCGGTGTTGAACTCCAGCTCGAACTCGAACGCGTCGTCGTCATCGGTGACGTACCACAGCAGCTCGAACTTCGCCGCGGCCCGCGGCACCCACCACCTACGGGTGGTGGTGTCCGGCCCGAAGTCCGGCAGCCGCCGACGACCGAGCATCGTCAGCATAGTCTGGAAGACCGGGTTGTGGCTCGGGTCCCGGCGCGCGCCGAGGGCCTCGACCACCTTCGGGTACGGCGCATCCCCGGCGGCGAGCACCTGCCGGGCGCGCGCGGCCGCGCGCCCGAGGAGCTCTCGGAAGGTCGGGTCTCCGCCGAGGTCGAGGCAGAGGGCGGCGGTGTTGACGAAGCAGCCGACGACCTCGAGCGCCTCGGGGTCCGGCCGGTTGAGCACGGTCGTGGCGACGGTGACGGCGTCCTGCCCGGTGTACCGCTGCAGCAGGAGCGCGTAGGCGGCGAAGAACACGGTGAAGTCGGTGGCGCGACACTCCCGCCGGCACTGTTCGAGCAGTGCGGCGACCCGGGCTCGGGGCACCCGCAGGCGCCGACTGGTACCGGCGAAGGTCTGCCCGGCCGGGCGGGGCCGGTCCAGCGGCATGCGGAGCAGGTCAGGGGCGTCGGCGAGGGTCCGCTTCCACTCCACAATGGACTCGTCGAAGCCGTCGTCGGCGTAGCGTTGCCGCTCCCGGTGGGCATAGTCCAGGAACGCGACGCTGTCCCCGGCCGCAACGGCTGCGCCGCGCCCGGCGCGGTGAGCGTGGTAAGCGGCCAGGAGGTCGCGCAGGATCAGGCCATTGCTCCAGTCGTCGGTCGCCAGGTGATGCACGGTGCCCGCGATCACCGTCTGCTGGTTCGGGAGCAGCACGACGATCACCCGCAGCAGCGCGTCGGCGGCAAGGTCGAAGGGGCGACGGTACTCCTCGTCGATCAGCTCGGCGGTACGCGAGTCCAGCGCGGCCGCGTCGACGGCGCGCAGGTCCACGACGCGTACCGGCGGTTGTGGCGCGTCGTTGACGACAGCGCGAAGGCCGTCGGCGGTCTCCCGCACGGTCGTCCGGACCGCCTCGTGGCGGGCAAGCACGTCGCCAACGGCGAGCCGGAGAGCGTCGACGTTGAGCGGCCCGGTGACCTGGTAGGCGAACGGCTCGTGGTAGGCGGGTACGCCCTGCCGGGCGGCGATCCGGTCCAGCAGCCAGATGCTCTCCTGGATATAGGAAAGCCGGTCAGGCGGTGCTGCAGCCACTGCGCTCATCAGTGATTGTCCTCTATCTCAATGAACCGGAGAGCCTTGCGCCAAGCTCGCGCAAGGAGTCGGCGTTCAGCAGGTCGATGGGTGTCAGCGATACGCGAAGCTCCCGGCTGATCCGGTGCGCGGCGATTACAGCGTCGATTGAGTTGCCGCCCAGCTCGACGAAGCTGGACTCGACGGGTACCGCGTCGATCGCCAGAGCGTCGCCGACGATGCCGACCAGCGCGGCGACCGCCGGGTCCAGCTCGGCCGGGCCGGAGCGGTGCCACGCGTGCTCGCGCGCCAGCTGGGCCAGCGCGGCCCGATCGGCCTTGCCCGTCGGGCCGATCGGTACCCGCCGCAAGACCACCCCACGGTGCGGCACCATGTATGCCGGCAGGACGGCCGCCAACCGCTGCGCCAGACCCAGCGGGTTGCCCGCGTCGGCCGCGGTGTCGACCAGGTTGTCCGCGTCGCCCGCGCCAGTCGGGTCGACCGCGCCCTCAGGGCGGCGGGGCAGCACGAGCCCGACCAGGCTGACCGCGGCGCCGTCGCCAGCGATCTCGACAAACGCGGCGTCGACCAGGCCGGTGTCGAGGGCGGCGTGCTCGATCTCCGCCAACTCCACCCGGAAGCCCCGGATCTTGACTTGGCGGTCCCGACGACCGAGAAACTCCAGCATGCCGTCGGGCAGCTCACGCACAAGGTCGCCGGTCCGGTAGACGACCTCGTCGGTGCCCGGCCGGTTGACGAACCGCTCCGCGGTGATCTGCGGGCGACGGAGATAGCCGTTGGCGACACCGGGCCCGCCGATGCAGAGCTCCCCGATCTCGCCGAGGGGCACCGCGGCGAGTTCGTCGTCCAGGACGTACAGGTCGGTCTGGGCCAGCGCCCGGCCGATCGGAATCCGGGCAAGGTCGGCGAGCGCCGCCTCGGTACAGACGTAGTAGCTGGCCAGCACCGAGGCTTCGGTCGGGCCGTAGCCGTTGACGAGCCGAGCCGGGGCGCCGGCCTCCAGGACGCGGAGGGTGGCGGCATGGTCGAGCTGCTCGCCGGCGACCACGAGGTCGCGCAGGGTCGCGAAGCCGTCCGGTTGCTCCCTGGCGGCGGTGTGGAAGACCGAGGTGGTGAGGAACATCGTCGTGATGCGCTCGTCGCGGATGAGCCGCAACCAGCTCTCCAGACCCACGGCTACGAAGGACGGGAAGGGGACGATCGTGGCGCCGGCGGCGAGGGCGCCCCAGATCTCGCAACCGATCACGTCGAAGGCCGGATTGCAGGTGCTGGCGACCCGGTCGGCTGGCCGGATCGGGCAGAACTCCTGCCCCTCCACCAGCCGCACGATCCCGCGGTGCGGTACGACAACGCCCTTCGGGCGGCCGGTCGACCCCGACGTGTAGGTCACGTAGATCGTGTCCTCGCCGCATCGGGACACCTGCGGCACCGGCAGCGCGGGCGCCTCACGGGGCACGTTGACCAAGGTCAAGCCCGGCATCCGTACTCGCGGCTGCGCGGTGGAGACCGCGACGCCCACCCCCGCCTCGTCGAAGATGGCGGAGATTCGCTCCGCCGGTGCCTGCTCGTCGAGCGGCAGGTAGGCCGCGCCCGCGCGGATCACCGCGACGAACGCGACGACCAGATCGATGCCCCGCTGCAGATCCACGCCGACGAGATCACCGGGGCGTACCCCCGCAGCCACCAACTGCGCCGCCAGCCATCCGGAGCGCTCCCATAATTCGAGATACGTCAACGAGTCTTTCCTGCCGGGAAGCTCCACCGCCAGCGAATCCGGCGCTCTGTCGGTCCACCGCTTAATGAGGTCGAGAATTCCGGGCATGATTAAGCGCCCTCCGGCCTGAGGTACCTGGGAGCGGACTGGCCCACACTAGCGTGACCAAACTCCGGGCCGCAACACATTGAAGTTGCTCTTGGTCGCTGAGCTGATCTCAATAAGGATTCGGTCGGCTCGAAATGAGTCAATACGAGCGCGGCGCGGACGATGTCGCCCGCCGTTGTGGGGCTTGAGGTGACGTGGCGTAGGGCGCGCCAGCGGCCGGTGAGCAGCGCGAAGCCGCGTTCACCCTGGCAGCGCAGCGATCGCAGCAGGCTGTTATAGGTGCGGTTGTCGATGGCGAGCCGGTTGCCGTCGGTGGACTGTTCGATCGGGGTGTGGATGCCGCGGCCGGTGCCGTCGTAGCCGGAGTCGGCCAGGGTGGCAGGTTCAGTTGGGAGGCTTCCCAGTACAGGGCACCGGTGATGTCGTGCAAGGTCGGCGCAGGTCAGGTCGTGCAGGTGCCCGGGTGCCGGGTCGGAGGTCCAGACCGGCAGCCCGTCCGGGCGCATGATCGCCTGGATGTTCGCGCCGACGTCGCGGTGCTTGCCGCTGTACCAGGCGTCGATGATCTCGCCTTTGACGCTGGTGCACCAGCTTCGACGACCAGTCATTCCGGTCCAACGCAACAATAAGCGTCGCTGGGTGAGTGTATGCTGCAGCAATTGGCTGTCAGTCCGGATCAACCCTGTCGATCAACCGGGCGGTCGGTAAAGTCGATATGTTCAGAAGGATTGGAGCGAGTCGTGGTGTCCAATGTGGAGACCGGGGGCAAGCATCCGGGCGTCTTGGCGACCCTGCGAGCGACGCCGCCCGCGGCACGCTACCTGCTCGGCGGCATCTTCATCATCCAGGCCGGCTCGCTCGTACAGGCATTCATCGTGCTCTATCTGGTGCAGCGCGGGTTCTCGATCGGGCACGCGGCCGCCGCGTTGACCGCCTACAGCATCGGTGCCACGGCCGGGAACCTGTTGGGCGGTGAGCTGACCCACCGGATCGGTCCCCGCGCGACCGTCGCCGGCACGATGGCGTGCTGTGCCGTACTGGTGGCAGCGGTGCCCGTACTCAGCCGACCGGCACTGTTCACCTACCTGATCGCCACTGTGGCGTTGGCCGGCCTCGTGGCACAGTGCTACCGGCCGGCCGCCGCGACGCTGCTCAGCGAGGTGGTGCCGGAAGAGCATCATGTCATGTCGTTCTCCATGATGCGGGTCGCGCTGAATGCCGGTGCCACGGTGGGACCGTTGATCGCCGCGGGGCTGATTCTAATGAACTGGGACTTGCTGTTCGTCCTCAACGCGGTCACCGCCCTGCTGTACGCCGCCGTGGCCTACTTCCTGCTTCCAGCGACCCGGCCGGCGCATGACCCGAAGAAGGCGGTCGAGGGCCAGCGGTCGGTGTACCTCGTGCTGCTTCGGGATGTCAGGTACCAGCTCTACCTGTTCTCCGGGGTGATCAGCGCGGCCGTCTACGTGCAGTTCCTGTCCGTGCTGCCATTGAAGATCACCAGCGAGGGCGGGCCCACCGCTTTGTACAGCATCGTTCTCGCCCAGTCGTCGCTCATCCTCGTCCTCACCGAAATGAAGATCACGACGTACACCAGACGTTGGCCGCCGCGCCTGGTCGTCGCCGCCGGCACGCTCCTGCTCGGACTCGGCATCGCCGCATATACGCCAGTGATCGGCTCCGGCGTGACGATCATTCTGGGTACGTTCGTGTTCGTGCTCGGTGTCATGGTCAGTGGCCCTACAGCATTCGCATATCCGGCAAAGTTCCCGCCGCACCTGCGGGCCCGGTACCTCGGCGCAAAATACGCCACATTCGGGCTGGGCCTAGCGCTCGGACCGGCCGTCGGCGTACTGGTCTGGCAGGCGGTGGGCAGCCGGTCGTTCCTCTTCTTCGGTTCGGCGACCATCGTAGCCGCGGCCTGTGCCCTGGTCGGGATGCGCGACGATGTGCAGCGCCGGTTCCCCGCCGAGGCGGGCGCCGCCCCTGATGCGCGCCCGGCCGAGGAGGTACGCTCGGCCGACGACGCGCGGGCCAGCACCTGACCGGCCGCGGCCCGAGGACGACTCATCAATCCATTTAGCTTCGAGTTGTGTCTGCGCCACGTTGAACCGGCCAGACTCGACCCGTAACAGTAGCACGCCATCGTGACCAGCGTCAATCTCAAATAGATTTATCTCGGGGGTACGTGCTCAGATAACTGGCACTGGCCCTCTGCATGACGCTGACGTACTGTCTTCTATGCGCACGCTTTCAGCGACTCCGCGTCCAGACAACGGAGGGGGCGATGGGGAGGCCGGAGAGGCCGGTTGATCCTTCTGGCGGAGACGTCGCTGCTTTCGCGCGAAATCTGAGAGCACTCCGCGAGAAGGCGGGGAGTCCCACATATCGGCAGCTCGCGCGGCAGGCTCGATTCTCACCCTCCGCGCTCTCCAGCCTCATGGGCCAAGGAATCCCCGCGATCCCGGGTACGCCGCCGACGGCCAGCCTGGCGTCGGCGCGTCGGGTCGCGGCGCAGAACGGCTACCGCAGGTCGTTCTCCGGCGGCCCGGCGCAACGGCACCCGGCACACACAGCGGCCGGTGGATTGTTTCCTGACGCAGTCACCGGTTGTTGTCCTCCGCGATCTATCCGGTCGGTCAACCCGCCTATCGGCTCGACTGTGTTGACGACGGTCTCGCGGAGGTACCGTCCCGGCCGGACACATCGGGAGAGACGTATGCCTAACGGCGAGTTCAGCGTGATTGCAGTGGGGGCTGGCCCGG
This sequence comes from Micromonosporaceae bacterium, assembly GCA_016880465.1. GTDB lineage: Bacteria > Actinomycetota > Actinomycetes > Mycobacteriales > Micromonosporaceae > EFPC-2. The sequence goes on along the minus strand of JAEHDK010000185.1, from coordinate 11,036 downwards.
CGAACCTGGCGCTCGCAGTCGCACTGGAGGAGTGCGACTGTCTTGCTCTGGCGAGAGACACGGTGGTGCTGGAGCAGCATCCAGACGTACGTTGGCAACGCGGGTTGCTCCTCCCCTCGGCTCGCAGCCAGGTCTCGTTCGTCAAGGACCTGGCGACCATGCGAAACCCATGCAGCCGGTTCTCCTACCTGAGCTTCCTGCATGATCGCGGCCGGCTCGAGGAGTTCGTGAACCTCGGCACGTTCTACCCGTACCGCTGGGAGATCTCTGAGTACCTGCAATGGGCCGCGGACCGGCTGGAGCATGTGAACATACGGTACAACGCGCGGGTGGAGCGGGTCGATGCGCGACGCGACAGCGGCGACACGGTGGTCGGCTGGACGGTCACGACCGCCGATGGCGCCACAATGGGCTGCCGCGACCTGGTGATCGGTACCGGCCGCAGCCCGTACGTTCCGGAAGCCTTCCGCCACCTGCCGGCCGAGCTGGTCATCCACAGCGACGAGTACTGTTCCCGGATCGCGGCGCTGCCGACCGATCGAGCGCTTCGCGTCGTCGTGGTGGGTGGTGCGCAGAGTGCCGCCGAGATGTTCATGGCGGTCCATCAGGACCTGCCACTGTGCAAGCCGACGATTCTGATGAGGTCGGTCGGGTTGCCGCACTACCAGACCAGCAAGTTTGTCAACGAGATATATTTCTCGTCCTTTGTGGACGGCTTCTACAACGCACCGCCGGAGGTACGGCGGGAGCTGCTGGATGAGTCACACCAGACGAACTACGGTGGCCTGGCGCCGCCCTTCGTTGACGAGCTGTATGGCATGTTCTACCGGCAGAAGATGCTCGGCCCGCGGCGCTCCACCATCCGCACCTTGGCCGAGGTGGTCGATGCCCAGGCAGCCGAGGACGGGATCGTGCTCGACGTGCGGGACCGGCGGACCGGCAAGGTGGCGCCGATGCAGTGTGATCTCGTGCTGCTGGGCACCGGGTACGAGTCGGAGACGCCGGCGATGGTGCGCCGGCTGGCCGAGCAGGCCAGGGTGCGGGACATCGAGATCAGTCGACGGTACCGGGTCGACCTGGGCAACCATGCCTGGGCCGCGCTGTATCTGCAGGGCGTCAACGAGCGGACGCACGGCATCTCGGACTCCTTGCTGAGCCTGCTGGCGCACCGCTCACAGGAGATCGCCAACGATTTGCTGGCCCGACGTGCCATCGTACAGTGAGGAGTGGATGATGCAGATCCGACGGCTCGACCGGGAGAGTCTGACCCACAAGTACGGTATCGATGCCCAGCTACTCCTGCCGTGGGACACCGTGGATGCGCCCTTCCGGGGTGCCTGGTGCATCCTGCGGCCGGGGGTGACTTCGACACCGCACTCGCATCCCGAGTACGAAATCTTCATCGCCATGAGTGGCAACGCCGCCGTGGTGGTCGACGGCGAGCGGCAGCCATTCGTCCCCGGCGATGTCGCGCACATACCCCCAGACTCCACCCACCAGCTCACAAATGACGGCGTCGAAGATTTCGAGTATTACGCGATCTGGTGGAACAAGGAGATGTCCAGCCAGTTCTGGGCCCGGCACGAGCAGGAGCTCGCCGGTGGGTGAACAGTTCGTGGTCCTGGTACCGAGGCCGAACGCCAACGGCGACCTGCACCTCGGCCACCTCGCAGGCCCGTTCTTGGCTGCGGACGTGTTCACCCGCTATGCGCGAGCGACCGGGCGGAGCGTGCTGTTCGGCAGTGGAGCCCAGGACACCCAGACGTACATCGTGACGACCGCCGAAAAGCTCGGCGTCGAACCGCGGGAACTCGCCGCCCGCTCCACCAAAGAGATAGCGACAACGCTCGACCTAATGGGCATCGCGGTCGACGGGTTCGCAGTCTCCAGTGACGAGTACCGGCGGGCCGTGCTGGGCATCCTCGAGCCGCTGTATTCTGCCGGCAAGCTGGTGCTGCGTCCGGTACCGCTGCCGTGCCTCCAAGACACCGGTGAGTACCTGGTGGACGCGTACGTCCAGGGGAGATGCCCGGTCTGCCTGGCGGAGAACCCCGCCGGACTGTGTGAGAGCTGCGGGCATCCGATCGCCGCCGGCGAATTGATCGACCCATGGTCCCCGCAGCACCCCGACCGACCCCTCGGGCTGCGCGAGGTGCCGATTCTGGTCTTTCCGATGAGTGAGTACCGCGACCAGCTGCACGAACATCTCGCCCGCAACGAAGGTGGGATGCGACCGCACATGGTGCAGGCGATCCGCGAAATCATGTCACGGCCGCTGTCGGATCTGCCGATCACACATCCAGTGTCGTGGGGCATGCCGGCACCGTTCCCGGAGGTCTCCGGACAGGTCATCAGCCCGAGAGTGGAGGCTGTCGGTTGGAGTATCTACGCCACCGCGCTCTCCGCACGACAACGCGGCGTCCCGCCGGCAGCTGGGCACGAACCCTGGCGGCCGGGCGGCGGCTCCCGGATCGCCTACTTCCATGGCTTCGACAACCTCTACGCGTTCGCGATCGCAGGGGTGGCGCTGCTGCTCGCGCACGGCGGCCGGTACGCACTGCCGGAGTGGTTCATCGCCAACGAACTCTACGAGCTGGACAACGAGAAGTTCTCCACCAGCCGGGGCCATGTCGTATGGGGGCGGGACCTCGTCGCCGAGGTGCCGCGGGATCTGATCCGGTTCTACCTGGCCCTCACCAGCCCGGAGTTCCACCGCACAAGCTTCAGCCGGGACGCCATGACGACGGTGACTGAGTCGCTCTTGGTCGGCCCATGGAACCGGACAGCGGCGAAGGTGCGGCCATGGGCCGGACATACCTTGCCGGTGTCGCAGCGGTCGCAGGCAGCGGCCGAGCGCATCGCCGCGCGGTTCGCCGCCTCGTACGAGCTGCCGTACTTCAGTCTCCACCGCAGCGCGCATACCCTCGCCACCCAGCTCGACAGGCTGGACCGGTGGAGCGTGTGCACCGATGACGCGGGCGACTTCTGCCACGAGGTCGAGACGGTGCTGCGGTGCGCCGCACCCATCCTGATCGACCTCGCCGACCAGGCCGCAATGGCGACGACGGTCGCGCCCGACCCGGGAGTCACCGAGATCATCCCCCGGCGCCTGCCCCAGTTCGGCAGAGAGCAGGGGTGACATGCCAGCCGACCGCGCACATGTGGTCGTAGTCGGCGCCGGGGTCACCGGCCTGCTGACCGGTGTCCGGTGCGCACTGGCCGGCCACCGCGTCACTGTGCTGGACCAGGGTCCGATCCCCAACCCAGCCGCCACGTCGTACGACCAGCACCGGGTGCTCCGCGCGCTCGACCCGGAGGACCTCGCATCCTCCCGTCGGGCCGCCACGGCCGATCGGCTCTGGCAGGAACTGGAGGCCGTCCTGGGCGCCAGGTTCTACTATCGTGTGGGCGTGCTCAGCTCGTGGCCGGCCGACGTCGTCGAGCGCATCAGATCGACTGCTGTCGATGCCGGGATTCGCGTGCGTGTTGCCGCGCCCGCCGACTACCCGCATGTGGGCTTCCCGCCGGATACGGTACCGATTCTGGAACGCGACGCCGGTGTGTTGCTGGCGGAGCGGGTGCTGCGGGTGGCGGCCGGCTGGCTGGATCGACGCCCGGCGGTGACCCTGCGACCCGGTCAGCGGGTGGTGGAAGTCGACTCGCGGACCGGCTGGGTGCGGCTCGCCAACGGCACCGCGCTGTCGCCCGATCTGACGGTGGTCGCCGCAGGTCCGTGGTCCTCCGATCTGGTCGACCTGCCGACGGTGCTGCACCGGCAGACAACCGTCTACCTGCGACCGCCCGCGGATCTGCTGCCCGGGTGGCGGTCTGCGCCGGCCGCCGGTCGTCTCGGCGTCGACGGTCGCGGATGGCTGGTGCCACCCACCGAGGGCACGCTGGTGAAGCTCAGTTCGGCGGCCGCGTGCCGCACTGTGGCGGCGATGACCGGCGACGTGGGCGCCGGCACGGTGGCGGCTGACGACCCGGATGCTTCTGATGAGATGCGGCTGGCCGCCGAGATCATGACCGCTTCGGTCATCACCGGTATCGATCGGTACGAGGTGGTCAAGGTCGGTCGATGCCATTACACAGTGGACGCCGAGACCGACGGCGGCCGGCTCGTCCGGGTCGGTACGACCGTCTGGGCGCGAGCCGCCACCGGCGGCGACGGCTTCCGGACCGCGCCGCTGATCGCCGACCAGCTAGCTGATGTTGTCACACGGTCCGGAACTGTCGACTGCACAGATGTCCCGCGCGAGGCGGAGGTTGGCTGATGATGAGCGCTAACAGTGTACTGCTCGCGATCGGCAGCGGGCTGAAGTTGTATCGCGAGTACCTGGTCCAGTCGGCCGCCACACGTGCCCAGTCGGTGGGCCTGGAGCTGGTTCTGATCAACAACCTCAAGCCGACCTGGCAGGAGGAGTATTTCACCGATATCGCCCTTGTCAATGTGTTCGATGACGTACTGCTCGCCAAAGCGGCGCGGGAAATGGCCGCCCGGCACAAGGTTGTGGGCGTGTTGTGCTGGGACGAGCCGCTGGTCCTGGTGGCGGCCGAGCTGGCCGCAGAGTTTGACGTGCCCGGCCTGACCCTCGACGGTGTGTACGGCTGCCGGGACAAGTACCGCACCCGCTCGGTGCTCAACGCCGCCGGCATCCGCCAACCCGCGTTCGATCTGGCCACCAGCGTGGAGCAGGCGCGGACGACAGCCGCCAGGATCGGGTACCCGGTGGTGTTCAAACCACGCGCACTGGGCGCCAGCATCGGCGTGGTACTCGCCGCCGACGAACAGGAACTTAACCACGCGTTCGAGGTCGCTTCGGACGCCAGTCAGGCCGGCAGAAACCCGCGCTTCCGCGGCGCCATCATCGAGGGCTTCGCACCGGGCCCGGAGATCAGCGTAGACGGTGCGGTACACGACTTCGAATACCAGCCGATGTTCGTCGCGCGCAAGCAGAGCGGGTTCGAGCCGTTCTTCGAAGAGATCGGGCACGTGGTGGATGCCGCCGACCCGCTGCTGGAGGACCGAGAACTGATATTGATGCTGACCGATGCGCATCGGGCGCTCGGCGTGAAGGATGGCATCACCCACACGGAGGTACGCCTCACCGAGCAGGGGCCGGTCATCATCGAGGTGAACGGCCGGCTCGGCGGTGACCTGATCCCGTTCATCGGTAAGCTTGCCACCGGCATCGACCCCGGGGTGATTCTCGTGGACGTGGCCAGCGGGCACCGCCCAGATATCGCGGCCAGCAAGCGCAACGTCGTCGGTATCCGGTTTGGGTACCCGGCACAGGACTGTGTGGTGCGGGGGATCTCGGTACCCTCGCAGTCGCCCGGTCTGGTCCAGGCGTCGGCAATGGTGGTGCCTGGTACCGAGCTGCGGCTGCCGCCCGGTGGTTACATCGCTCGGCACTCGTTTGTGATCTGTGAAGCGGATGACCCGCAGAGCTGCGACGACCGCCTGACGGCGGCGGCCGCGCGGGTAGAGGTGGATGCCGAGCCGATACCGCCGCCTGCCCCCCGGGCCGCCTTCCAACTGCCTGCCGGACTGTTGGATGTGGACGAAGAATGACCGGCGAGCCGGCTGGATCCCCGTGGTCCAGTCTCCAGCGCCTCGGTGCCGGTACGCTGCGGCTGCCCGGCGAGCCGGGGTTCGCCGCGGCCAGCGAGGCGTTCAACAAGCGGTACGCCGGCATCCATCCGTCCGCGGTACTGTCGGTGGCCAGCCCTGGCGACGTCGGCCGGGCCATCGAATGGGCGCGGGAGCACGACGTGCCGTTCACGGTGCGCGGTCGCGGGCACAGCTATGCGGGCGGGTCGGTGGGGACCGATCTGGTGTTCGACCTCAGTGGTCTCGGTGGCGTGCAGGTTGACCCGTCGACCGGTCGCGTCGTGGTGGGTGGCGGTGCCCGGATGGGTTCACTCGCCGACGAACTCGCCAAGTATGACCTGATGATTCCGCTGGGTAACTCCGACGACGTCGGGGTCGGAGGCTTGGTGCTCGGCGGTGGCGTCGCCGGGGTGTCCCGGGTGTACGGTCTCACCTGCGACGCGCTGCTGGAGACCGAGGTCATGCTCGCCGACGGAAGCACCGTCACATGCAACGAAGTGGAGCACGCGGATTTGTTCTGGGCCTGCCGGGGTGGCGGTGGCGGAAACTTCGGCGTGCACACCTCCTTCACCCTCCAGGCTCAGCCGGTGCCAGCCATCAGCACGTGCCTGATGGTCTGGCCCTGGGCGCACGCCGTTGACGTCATCGTCACCGCACAGGAGTTGATGCGGCGTGCGCCGGACGAGTTCGCGGTCCGGATCGGCGCCAGTCGATCGACGGATAGTTGGGTATCGGTAGCCGGACAGTACCTTGGGCCGGCCCACGAACTACGCGAGCTGCTTATCCCGGTCCTCGCGGTGGCCGAGCCGAGCCGGATCGAAATCATCGATCAGGACTTCTGGGCGGCACGGCGATACCGACGTCACGCCACCTCCGCCGACGCATTCGCGGTACGCTCCCGGTTCGCACGGCAACCACTGTCCACAGATGCGGTGGCCACCGCAGTCGCCGCGATCGACCGCTGGCCCGGCAGCAGCTGCCCAGACGGAGCGGGGATCGCCCTGTTCACCTGGGGTGGCGCAGTCAACCGGATGCCGGCGGGGGCGACTGCATTCCCGCACCGGGACACACTGTTCCTGCTCTCCATGGACACCTCGTGGACGAGCGAGGACTCCCCCGACGTGCGTACCGCCAACCTGGCCTGGCTGCACGCCCTGTACGATCAGATGGGCAGCTTCACCAGCAACGCCGCCTACGTCAACTTTCCCGACCCGGATCTCGCTAACTGGCGCACGGCTTACTACGGAGCCAACCTCGCCAGACTGGCGGATGTGAAGCGTCGCTACGACCCCGACCGGGTGTTCTGTCATGCGCAAGCCATCTGAGGCCTGACGTTTCACCGCAGTCCGCCCGCACTCGCGGGCCAGCCGCAGCGCGGTGGTCAGGGCGGCCTGGGCGCCTTTGGATCCGTCGTAGCCGATCAAAATGCGGGCGAACCCGGTTGGTGCCTGCGCGCCGCCGGCGCCGACCGTCCGCGCCGCTGATCCCCGGCCTGCCCCGACCGACCAAGGAGCACGATGTGAGGCCGCAAGGACCGGCGCTGCGGCTGACCATCTTCATCGGCGAGAACGACCAGTGGCACCACAAGCCGCTCTACACCGAGATCGTGCACCGCGCCCACCGGATGGGCCTGGCCGGCGCCAGCGTGATCCGCGGCATCGAAGGCTACGGCGCCTCCTCCCGCATCCATACCGAAGCCGAGGCGAGCGAGGTGATCGGCGCTGCCCGCTACGAACGCAGCGAGACGCGCACCAACGAACGCAACGGGTCGCGGTCGCGCACCCTGGCCACCCAGGCCGGTGACATCGATCTGCGCATCCCGAAGCTGCGCAAGGGTTCGTTCTTTCCGCTGATCCTCGAGCCGCGCCGGCGTATCGATCAGGCGTTGTACGCGGTGGTGATGGAGGCTTATGTTGTCGAGGAGAAGGCGGCCCGGTCACGTCCCTAAAGGCCGATCATGGCGCATCCTTTTCTGATCCCGGTGACCGACGGCAATCGGGCGCACGTTACCGCGATGTTCTGAGCGATTGTGGAACCTTTGGGGCTCGGTTTTCGAAACTCGGGTTCCCGCCCGAACTTCCAAGCTCGGCATGGTTTACACCGGCGGGCGCAGGCCTGCGTCGCGGAGGAAGGTCAGCACGGCGGCGACCCGACGGTGGATGGCTTGTTCGCCGCTCAGGCCGAGCTTAGCGAAGATCGCGTTGACGTGCTTCTCCACGGAGGACTCCGACAGCGTCAGGCGGGCGGCGATGCCGGCGTTGCCGCGTCCCTGCGCCATCTCGCGCAACACGTCGAGCTCCCGCGCGGTCAACTTCGCCAGCGGCGACTCGCGCAGCCGGGCGCGCCGGGCGACCAACGCCTCGACCACCATCGGGTCGATCACCGATCCCCCGGCGGCGACCTCGCGCAGCGCCGACAGCAGGTGGTGCAGGTCACCGACGCGGTCCTTGAGCAGGTAGGCCAGCCCGGCGGTGCCGTTGCGGAACAGCTCGAACGCGTACGACTCGTCGGCGTACTGGGACAGGACCACCACGCCCACGTGCGGGTCGCTGGCCTTGATGGCGTGTGCCGCGTCGATGCCCTCCATGGCGGGAGCGCCACCCTGCTGGCCGGCCGAGCCCGCCGGAGGCATCCGGATGTCGGTGAGCACCGCCTGCGGGCCGGCCCGCCGCACCGCGTCCAGCAGTTCCGGGGCCGACCCGACGGCGGCGACCACGGTCACCTCACCGGAGTCCTCCAGCAGGCGTCGGGTGCCCTCGCGGACCAGGTAGTTGTCGTCGGCGATGACGATACGCACGGTCTCAGTCATCGGCGTCCTCCTGCCAGGCCAGCGGGATCTCGCCGCGCAGCGTCGTGCCCAGCCCCGGCCCGCTGGTCACGGCGAACGTCCCGTGCACCACCGACATCCGGTCGGCCAGGCCAGACAGCCCCAGGCCGCGGGCCGCGGCCTGGTCGAAGCCCCGGCCGTCGTCGCGGACCTCGACCACAAGCCGGCCGTCCGGCTGGGCCAGCCCGACGGTCACCCGCCCGGCGCCGGAGTGCTTGACGGCGTTGGTCAGCGCCTCCGACAGCAGGTACCAGGCAGCGGTCTCGACGTGCGGGGCGTACCGCATGCCCCGCAGGCTGGTCTCGGCCTCGATCACCACCTCGACCGGGAGCCGGCCGGCGTGGCCCTCCAGGGCGTCGAGCAGGCCCTGATCGGCGAGCACCGCGGGATGGATCGAGTGCGCGAACTCCCGCAGGCCGGCCAGCAGCGTGCCGAGGTCGCGCTGGAGTTCCTCGAGCGCCTCGCCCGCCCGGGGGTCGCTCCGGCGCAGGCGTTCCCGGGCCATCGCCAGCTTCGCGATGCTCACCACCAGATCCTGCTGGACGCCGTCGTGCAGGTCGCGCTGGATCCGCTGCCGTTCGGTGTCCTGAACGCGCGCCAGGCGGGCCCGTGATCGGGTCAGCTCGGCGGCCTGCCGGCGGATGACCTCGAGCCGGTTGGCCAGTTCCGCGGCCAGGTACAGATTCCGCACCGCCGTGGCGGCCTGCCCGGCGAGGTGGCCGAGCAGCGTGCGGTCCTCGGCCAGCAGCAGACCGTCGGGTCGCGGGCCGCACTCGATCCGCCCGATTTCGGCGCCGGCGTAGGTCAGCGGCACGACGAGCGCGGGCTCGTCCACGCCGGCACCGGCCGCCCCGGCCAGTGGAGCGCTGCCGGGTAGGTCGAGCACCACCCGCGACCACTGCAGCCCCAGGCCATGGCGGACCACGTCGGCGAGCTCGGGCAGCAACTCGGCCGGGCCGGGCGAGGACTCCAGCGTCGCCCCGAACCGGGCCAGCACCTCGTAGCCGTCGAGCCGGGCACCGAACACCCACCGGTCCGCCCACCGTTCCAGCCGGCGCCAGACCGGCTGGAACAGCAGCGTGGCGCACACCGCGAACAGGACCACCACGCCGGTAGCCAGGTACTGCCCGGCCAGCACGCCGAGGGCCGCGGCTACCGCGATGTAGATCAGCGCAATGATGCCCATGAGCGTGCGGTACACCATCGACCGGCGCAGCGGCCGATCGATGCCGAAGATGCCGTCGTAGAACACCGAGACGACGATCGACCCGAGTATCAGCACCAGGGCCGGCGGCCACATGATCCACGCGAGCAGGATCACCCGGGACGGTTCCAGCACCGGGGCGAGCGCCATCAACGGGACCACCACGCACAGCGCTGCCACCAGGCCCAACAGCAACCAGCGGATCCGGCGCCGGTCGGACGGCCCGTAGCCGCGGTACCGCAGGGCGAGCATGACAAGCCCGATCGCCGTCCACACCGCGAACGAGGAGTGGGCCAGGCGAACGGCCGGAGCCAGCGGTGCCGTGGCCGGCCAGTAGAACGGGCTGGCGATCGCCGGCGTGTGCTGGTCCTGCCAGTCGGCGGGCAGCGTCGGGTTCGACACCGCGTACAGCGGCGGTAACAGCAGGCCCAGCAGCACCGCGATCCGCAGCGTCCGCCGCGTGCCGCGCCCGTCCGCGACGCCGGTCGGGAACAGCCCGATCGTGCCGGCCCCGGTGATGGTGTTGGCGTTGGTGACCCAGCCCCACACCAGCGCGACGACCCAGGCCCACGACCACCCACCCACCGCTGGCAGGACGGCGTCGCCGAGGGAGCTGTCCATCACGAACAGGGTTCCGCCCGCGAGCAGCCACGCCGACATGGGGTGATCGGGTCGCCGGAGCGCCGCGGCGAGCCCGACCGCGTAGAACGGACCGGGTCCGATCAGCAGCCAGACGGCGGCCTGCGAATTTCCGTTCACCCACTCGATCGCCACGGCCGCGGCCAGCGCGATTCCGCCCGTGACCGAGAGCACGGCGGATACCGGCCGCATCGCCACAGTCTGAGCCGTCCTGCCGCCGCCGGGAAGGAGGATCTCCGCAACCGCGGTGGCGGTGTTCCTCAGCCGGGCGGGTGGACAGCCTGGTGTCGGGCGGGCCTGGTCCGGATCTAACGTCGGGCGGCACGAAGACCGGCGCAACCGCAAGGAGCGGCCGCATGAGTACGCAAGCCGACGCCGTCATCGGGGAACCCGCCGCGTCGCCGCCACCGGCGGATCGCGGTCCCCGCGCCTCGCTGCAGGCGCTGCGGGTCGTCGCGGTTCTGCACTCGCTCGCGTTCCTCGGCCAACCGGTGTTCGCCGGTGGGTACCTCATGGGCGATGTCGACTCGCTTGCCCTGCACGACATCAACGCCTTCGTCATCACCGGCCTGGACCTCGCCCAGCTCATCTGCGCGGTGGTCTACTTCTGGCGCGGGCACGGGCGGGCCTGGCCCATCTGGGCCAGCGTCGCGGTCGCGTTGGCCGTGGAGGTCCAGGTGGGCATGGGGTACGAACGCCTGCTCGTGGTGCACCTGCCGCTCGGGGTCTCACTCACCGTCAGCCAGATCCTG
>JAEHDK010000184.1 GCA_016880465.1 Micromonosporaceae bacterium | reverse complement strand
TGGCCTGCGCGGTCATCAGATCAGGCGCCACGGTTTTCGGCCACCACCGCAGGCTTACGGATCAGCACCAGCGACCTGACTGACACCGGACAGGTCTCGATTAGGTTGCCCGGGTCGGCGCTTTCACGCGGACCATCAGCTCACGGTTGGCGGGCCCTGGCCGCTGCCAAGTCCCGGTCGCGGTCCTCCACTACCTTGGTCAGCTCAACGTTGGCCTGTTCGAGCACCGCGCCGGCCCGCCAGCCCGACACCGCCGCCGTCGCGGCGGCCGGAACGCCAACCGGCGCCGCTGTCACGACCGTGAGCGGCATCCTGACCACGCTCGGCGCGAGCGCCGGGCAGATGCACAGGCAGACCCTGCCGTGTCCCTCCGGCGGCAGCCTGGTCACGATCACCGCGATCAGCGAGCGCACCGACAGCGGCAATCTTGCCGAGCGGCTGGCCGGCCACCTCCCCGCCCAGGCGCGGCCCTACGCCGCCACCGCGAATCGGGTCGCCTACCGCACCGGGGCCGTCTCGGTCATCGTTGCGGCCTCCGATGATGCCACCGCCGTCACCGTCCGGTACACCATCGCCTGCTGACCCGCCAGGCCCGCGCCTACGCGGCCGGTCGCCGGCGGTGGCCGATGCTGAAATAGGCGGCGCGGCGGCGCTGGTGACGGCGGGCCGGCATCGGCGCGGGTACCGGGGCGCGTGCGGGCGCCCCGTAGAACAGCCGCTTGCCGGCCTCGATGAGGCCCAGGTAGCAGACCACCATCGTGGCCAGGGCCGCGAAGAATCCGCCCGGCAGTGGCTGGAACCCGAGGGTTGCTGCGATCGGGCTGCCCGGTAACAGAGCGCCGACGGTGACCGCGGCGAGGGCGGTCAGGGTCAGTGACAGGCTGGGATGGCTGCGCAGGAACGGCACCCGTCTGGTACGGATGGCGAAAATCACTAACGTCTGGGTGGCCAGCGACTCGACGAACCAGCCGGACTGAAACAGGTGCTCCCCGGCGTGGAAGACCCACAGCATGACCGCGAAGGTGGCGAAGTCGAACACCGAACTGATCGGCCCGAAGAAGAGCATGAACCGGCGAATGAACCGGATATCCCAATGCGACGGCCGGCGCAACTGCTCCTCGTCAACATTGTCGGTGGGGATGGCCAGCTGGCTGCTGTCATACAGCAGGTTGTTGAGCAAGATCTGCGACGCCAGCATCGGCAGGAACGGCAGGAACAGCGACGCGCCGGCCGCCGAGAACATGTTGCCGAAGTTGCTCGACGTGCCCATCAGCACGTACTTGATCGTGTTGGCGAAGATCCGCCGGCCCTCGACCACGCCGTCGGCCAACACGTCGAGGTCCTTCTCCAGCAGGATCACGTCGGCGGCGTCCTTGGCCACATCGGTGGCCGAGTCGACCGAGATGCCCACATCGGCGGCGTGCAGCGCCAACGCGTCGTTGACCCCGTCACCCAGAAACGCGACTCCGCCGATCGCCGGCCGCTGCAGCCGCACCAGCCGCGCCTTGTGCTCCGGGCTGACCCGCGCGAACACCGTCGTGGTCGAGATCGCCCCGGTGAGCGCGGCATCGTCGAGGGCGTCGATGTCGGCTCCAGACAGCGTGCCCGTCACCGGCAAACCCAGCTCACGGCAGACCTTCTCGGCCACGGCCGCGTTGTCCCCGGTCACGATCTTGACCGCGATGCCCAGCCCGGCCAGGCGTTGCAGGGCCGCCGCGGCGTCGGCCTTGGGCGGGTCCAGGAAGACCAGTAGACCTGCCAGGCGCAGGTCGCGCTCGGCGTCGACGGTCAGCGCCGTCACATCGCCGGCCCGGCGAGTGGCCACGGCGACCACCCGGTTGCCCGCAGCGAACTCCGCATCCAGCACCCGGCGGGCGACCTCCGGGACGTCGGTACAGCGGCCCAGCACCGTCTCCGGCGCGCCCTTGGTCACCAAGATCCGCTGGTCGGCGTCGTCGGCCACCAGCACGGAAACAAGCCGCCGTTCGTGGTCGAACGGCAATGTGCTCAACCGCCGGTACCCGTCCAGCACACCCCGGTGCGCGGCGGCGGCCGGAGACTCCCACAAGGCCACATCCAGCGGGTTGCCGCCAACGGCGTCGCCGTCGACGACGGCCGTCTCGGTGCACAGCAGCCCCCAGCGCAGGGTGTCGTCGGGCGAGCCCCCGTCGACGGGTACGGCGCGCATGAAGCTGATTCGGCCCTGGGTCAGCGTGCCGGTCTTGTCGGTGAACAGCATGTTCACGTCGCCGAGGTCCTCGATGCACACCAACCGCTTGACCAGGACCTTGCGCCGCATCATCCGCCGCGACCCGGCGGCCAGACTCGTGGACACCACCGCCGGCAACAGCTGCGGGGTGATCCCCACCGCGATCGCCAGCGAGAACAGCAACGCATCCAGGATCGGCTTGTCCAGCACCACGTTGATGACGAAGATCGACGTGGTCAGCGCACCCGCCACGTAGACGAGCAACATCGAGAAGCGGCGCAGCCCCGCCTGGAACTCCGTCTCGGTCTGACCGGTACTCAGCCCGGCGGCGATCCGGCCGAACGCGGTCCGCCCGCCCGTGGCCACCACCACCCCACGCCCGGCGCCAGCGTGCACCACCGTGCCCATCAGCGCCGCGCTGGACAGGTCGCCCAGCCCGCTACCGGGCGGTACCGGCGCGGTGGCCTTCTCCACCGGCAACGACTCACCGGTCAGCACCGACTCGTCACACTCCAGCCCGGTGACCTCCAGCAGCCGGACGTCCGCCGGTACCACGTCCCCCAGCCGCAGCTCGACCAGATCACCCGGGACCAGCTCGGTCACATCCACCGATACTGGGCGCCCGTCGCGGATGGCGACCGTGCGATGGCGGATCTGCGAATGCAGCGCCTGCGCGGCCCGCTCGGCGCGGTACTCGTTGGCGAAGCCGAGGCCGACCGACAACGCCACGATCACCCCGATGATCACCGCGTCGGTGCCCTCACCCAGAAACGCCGAGGCCAACGCGGCAACCAGCAGCAGCCCCAGCAGCGGCGAACGGACCTGATGCCACAACACCGGCAGCACCCGGGCCCGGTGCGAGGCGACCGCGTTCGGCCCGTACACGGCCAGCCGCCCGGCCGCCTCGCCCGCCGACAGTCCAGCTTCGCCGACACCCAGGCGCCGGCACACCTCACCGTCCGGCAGGCTCGCAGCCTCCCCAATCCCCCCGTCCGAATGCACCTCAGCCCTCGGCCGGGCGATCGTCACCACAGCCGGGCCCGAGCCAGACAGCGTCCGCAGAGCACGTCCACGTGTTCATCCCACACTGGCAGGCTCACCCACGCCAAGAGTTCTTCGGCGGGTGAACACCGCCGCATGTCCCACTGATCACACCAGGATCAACAAAGAGCCGTGATGGTGGCGCTGTCACCACGGTCGCCGCCATCACATCGCTCGCCGGACGCGAGACCGATCATGACACCGGAACATGGGTTTAGGTTGCTCGGGTCGGCGCATTTACGCGGATGATCAGCTCCCGGTTGGCGGCCCTGGCCGCGGCCAGCTCCCGGTCACGGTCCTCCACCACCTTGGTCAGCTCAACATTGGCCTGTTCGAGCAT
>JAEHDK010000183.1 GCA_016880465.1 Micromonosporaceae bacterium | reverse complement strand
GTGGATAGGTGGAAAGGGCAAAGCTTTGCCACGCATAGTGCGGCGTCGCTTCCCACCACGTGCCCTGGTACGGGTACTGGTATTGCGGTGTGGCGAAGGTGACGGTAAACGTGGGGTGCGCGCACGGCGCGACCCGCATGTAGAACATCGTCTCGACGGAACGCATCTTGCCGGCCTTGTATCCCTGCCACAGGGCCCCGCGGGAGTCGAATGCCTGCCGCACGATGCCGTAGCCGCTGCAGGCTTGGATTTGCGTGGACACACCGACCGGCCCATATTGCAGGCCGACCTCCCATGGGGTACCGCAGGTAACCGTCGAGGTGTAGCTGTCGGTGGAGGCCTGATAGCCATTGCTGGCAATACTCGAGGTCACATCCTGAATAAAGGCGGCGTCTTGGTTGTCGACGCCAGAAGTCTGGGTCCAGTCGGAATCGAGTACCACCGCGTAGTAGTCGGCATCAGGATTGGCGTCCTCGATCCAATAACTCTCGGAGCATACGTCGACCGTGCCGACGGGCCTTTCCCAGGGCACGAACTGATCGTCGCCGCCCCACCAGCCAAGGCTGGCGCAGCTCTCGTCTTGCCGATAGGCTTGTTCGGCAAAGCTCGGCTCGGCATTTGCGGGTTGGACGGGTCCCAGGACCAGGGCCCCAACGACCGCAGACACGGTCATGTAGGTGATGGTTCGCCGCCGGACGATCAATTGCCGGGAAACGCTAGAAATAGCTTGGAGTCGCACTGTCTCTCCTATGTGTAACCTGTCATTCACCTGAATGATATCTCCGACGAAGTGATTTGGTCCGAGTGCGTCTTATGAGGAGCTTGCCGCGGAGAACGCGCAGCTACAGGAGATGGTCGAGGTGGTGCTGGCCGAGGTTGCTCAGTTGCGGCGGCGCAGTGCAGGTGGTCGACGCCGCTGGCGACCAGGCCGGCGGCGACCGCGGTACCGGTGCCGCCGAGGCCGAGCAGGCCGACCTTGGCGCGCTTGAGCCGGGCCTGCACCCCGTACGGCGAGCTGCGCGCGGCGGTGTCGATCCAGGCGAAGAAGTGCCGGTTGGGCGTGTACCGGTCGGCCTCCCGGTCGGTCAGTTCGGCCGGCCCGTACTGCATCAGGCCGATGACGATCCGATTCTTCGGTAGTGCGATCGGCTGGTGCACACTCTTGACGCTGGGTCGCCGCAAGGTTCACCCCCCTCTGGAACGCGTTGCCCGGACACCGGCGGCCGCCGGCCCTTGGCGGCCGCCGGTCCGGGGTGGTCAGCCGTCCTTGCGCAGGTACGTCGTCTCGAGCTTCTCCAGCTTGCGGATGGTGAGACGCAGCTTGCCTTCTGGAGCCTTGACCTCGGCGCTCGCGATCATCGCCAGCCCACCGTTCTCCTTGGTCGCCTCCGGTTGTGCGGCGAGCTGGGAGGAACATTAGGCTGCCGGCATACAATGCCCGGCACATTTCCCGCACATCAAAGGCTGTCGATTCTCCGGCGGCGGACCTTCGGGCGGCAACGATCGGGTAGCGGACCGGGCGCCAGCACGGGCTACGGCCTGCCGCCGCGCTGCCGTAGGGTTCGGGCATGACGCTGGTGACCGGCGACGACATCGCCGCGGCGGCGGCCCGGCTGGCCGGGCGGGTCGCCCGGACTCCGCTGATGGAGTCGCCGCGGCTCAGCGAGGACCTCGGGGTACGGCTCTGGGTCAAGCCGGAGAACCTCCAGCACACCGGGAGCTTCAAGGTCCGCGGCGCGCTGAACGCGCTGCTGAGCCAGCAGGAGCGGGGTGTCCGGCCGGCCGGCGTGACGACGTTCTCGGCCGGCAACCACGCGGCCGCCACCGCGTTCGCCGCACGCCAGCTCGGCCTGCCGTGCGCGGTCTGCATGCCGACGCAGGCCGTCGTCACCAAGGTGGCCAACGTCCGGCGCTACGGCGGCGAGGTCATCCTCACCGACGACCTCATGGGCACGCTGCACGCCGTGGCCGAGGAGCGGGGCTTCGCGGTGCTGCACCCGTTCGACGACCCGGATGTGATCGCGGGTCAGGGTACGGTCGGCGCGGAGATCGCCGCGGACGCGGCCGGGGACCCGGTCGACCTGGTCCTGGTCCCGGTCGGCGGCGGCGGCCTCATCAGCGGCGTCGCGGCCGCGCTGCGCGCGCACTCACCGAGCACCCGGATCGTCGGGGTGGAGCCGGCCGGTGCCAACGCAATGACGTACGCGATGCGCAGCGGCGCCGCGCTGCCGCTGCCCGAGCGGGCGGTGTCGGTGGCCGACGGGCTCTGCGCCCCGTTCGCCGGCGAGCGCACGCTCGCGCACGTCGTGAAGCTGGTCGACGAGGTCATCGAGGTGCCCGAGGACGCGATCCCACCGGCCTGGTGGCACCTGCTCGATGCGACCAAGCTGCTGCTCGAACCGTCCGCGGCGGTAGGGCTTGCGGCGCTGCAGTGCGGGCTGGTCGAGACCCGACCGGGCGACCGCGTCGTGCTGATCCTGACCGGCGGCAACACCAGCCCGGCGCACCTGGCGGCACTGGGCTGACTGGCGCTCGCGTTCGCTCGCGCGGCTGCGGGGCCTTGCCGGACGCAGCGGCTCTATCTCAGGCTGGTGGGCCGAAGGTCAGCTCTACCCGGGCGCCCGCGGGCGTACCGTGGCCGAGGGCCAGCTGGCCGCCGGCCGCCTCGGCGGTGCGCCGCGCGATGTCCAGACCGAGCCCGGTTGAGGCGCCCGTACTGGCGCCCCGGGCCGCTAGCGACATGGCCGGGAAGCCCGGGCCGGCGTCCGCGACCACGAGCCGACCGCCGCCATCGGGTAGCGCCGTGACCTCGACCGTGCCGGCCGCGTCGTCCGGAGTATGCGTGAACACGTTCTCCAGCAAGGCATCGAGCGCGGCCGCCAGATCCTCGGGCGACGTACGTACGGGGACCGGATGCGCGGGTAGCCGGGAGGTCAGCGGCCGGCCACTGTCCTCGGCGAGCGCGGCCCAGTACGCGACCCGCTCCGCGGCCACCGCGGCGAGGTCGGCGTACGCCCGAGCCCCTTCCCGTACGGGGCGCCGGGCGGTACGGATAACCTCGTCGACGACCCGCCCCAGCGCGTCCACATCGGACGCCAGCCGGGCCCGCTCGTCGGCGTCGCGGAGCAGCTCGACGTCCAGCCGCAGCGCGGTGACCGGCGTACGCAGCCGGTGCGCGAGGTCGGCGACCTCCTCGCGCTCGGCTACGAGCAGCTCGTCGATGCGGGTGGCGAGCCGGTTCAGCTCGGCGCCGACGCGGCGTACCTCCCGGGCGCCGTCCGGCGTGACCCGCGCCGCGAGGTCGCCGCTCGCGAGCCGGTCGGCGGTACTGGCCAGCGCGGTCACCGAGCCGACCAGCCGCCGGCCCAGCCGATCGGCCAGCAGCAAACCGAAGCCGAACAGCGCAACGCCGAGCAGCGCGAGGATGGTCCACGTACGGATGACGCCGCGGTGCAGCAGCTCCTCGGGCACGTACGAGCGGATCACCGTGCTGCCACCCGTACCCTGCACCGGCACGAGGACCTCGACCCCGGTGCCCGACTCCGCGGTGAACGCCCGGCCGCGGCTGGCCAGCTCCACCGAACTGGTGTGCGTGGCCGGCGCGCCGACGACCCGCCCGTCGGGCAGGAAGACCGAGACCACCGGCCCGTCGGCATCCAGCTGCCCCACCTGGTCGGACACCGCCCGCGGGTCGGCGGCCAGCAGTGCGGCCAGCGACTGGGCCTGCTGGGTGGCGCTCGAGATCGCCCGCTTTTCCGCCTCACTGCGCAGCAGCAAGCCGAACGGAACGAGGAACGCCAGGAGTACCACCGATGTGGTGGCCGCGACCAGAGCCGCGAGCTGCGCGCGTACCCCGCTCACGGCAATCCCGGTTCGCTTCGCTGCGCGCCTCATGCGACGTCTTCCCTCGGCCCCGCGCGGCGACTGCGTCGGCGCGTTGCCTCGGTCCAGCCGCCGCGGCGCTGGGCTGCGCTCATCACGGCGCCTCCAACCGGACCCCGACGGACCGTACGGTGTGCAGGTAGCGCGGCGCCTGCGCGGTCTCCCCGAGCTTGCGCCGCAGCCACGACAGGTGCACGTCGACGGTCTTCTCCGCACCGCCGTACGGCTGATGCCACACCTCGGCCAGCAGCTCCCGCTTGCCGACGACCTGACCCGGCCGCTCGGCGAGGTACCGCAGGAGGTCGAACTCGCGCGGGGTCAGCTCCAGCGGCTGCCCGTCGAGGCGGGCGGTACGCGCACCCACGTCGAGCACCAGGCCGCCGACCGTGATAGGGCCGGGCCGGTCGCCATCGCCGGCGGTCCGCCGGAGCACCGCGCGGATGCGCGCGTCGAGCTGTGCGGCCCCGAACGGCTTGACGAGGTAGTCATCCGCACCGCTGTCGAGCGCGCGGACGATCTCGGCCTCGTCGTCGCGGGCGGTGGCGACTATCACCGGCACGCGACTGACCGCGCGGATCATCCGGAGCACCTGATGCCCGTCGATGTCAGGCAGCCCGAGGTCGAGCAGGACCAGATCCGGCCGGTCGCGTAGCGCCGCGTCGAGCCCGGCGAGGCCGGTGCCCGTGGAGCTGGCCCCGTAGCCCCGCTCGGCCAGGGCGCGCAGCAGCGCCGAGCGGACCTGCGCGTCGTCCTCCAGCACGAGGATGTGGGGCATGCCGGTGACGGTACCGGTGGCCGGCCAGACGTTGTCGTCCCGTTAGCGTCGCGTTAGCCGCGGGTGCCGGACAGTTGGCGTCATGAATGGAATGCGAATCGCGTTGTGGGGTACCGCCGCCGTAGTCGCGGCGGCCGTGGCCACCGCGGGCGTGGCGGTGGCCACCATGACAGGCAACGGCGGCACGGTGCTCAGCCAGCACGACGTGGACTCCCAACTGGCCTCGGACGAGACAACCGCGGGGACCGACGATCCCTCCGCCGAAACGTCCGGGACCGCGATGCCGGACCCCTCGGCATCGGCCGCGGCGGGCGTACCGGCCCCGGACGGACCCGGCACGACCGCCATCGTGCAGAGCCGGGCCGGTACGCTCGCCGTCCGCTGTGCCGGCGACCAGATCGTGCTGGATCGATGGAGCCCTAAGTCCGGGTACCGGTCCGACGACGTACGCCGTACGGCCACCAGGGTCAGCGTGTTGTTCGAGAGCGACACGGCCGACGATGTCGAGGCGGTCGTCACGTGCTCGGCCGGGCAACCGGTGCTGACCGAGAATGTCCAGATCGACGATCACGGCAGTCAGTCGGGCGGTGGCGGTTCCGGGCGCCGCTGACCCGAACGGTAGCGGTGATGACGGTCACGGCCGGAGCGCACCTGGCGCTCCGGCCGTGCCTACGCCGTAGCATCGCGACAATGAGCGGTCAACCCGGCGGCCGCCCGACAATGCGAGGAATGCCGTGACGCCCGTCGTGCTCATCGCCGAAGAGCTCGCTCCCGCCGCACTCGAAGTGCTGGCCCACGACTTCGAGGTACGACACGTCGACGGCACCGATCGACCGGCCCTGCTGGCCGGTCTCGCGGACGCGGACGCGGTGATCGTCCGGTCCGCTACGCAGATCGACGCCGAGGCGATCGCGGCCGCGCCCAGCCTGAAGGTGATCGCCCGCGCCGGGGTGGGGCTGGACAACGTCGAGGTGCCCGCCGCCACCGCCCGCGGTGTGCTCGTCGTCAACGCGCCGACGTCGAATATCGTGTCGGCCGCCGAGCAGGCCGTCGCGCTGTTGCTCGCGGTCGCGCGCAACACCGCCGCGGCGTCGGCCGCGCTGAAGGGCGGCGAGTGGAAGCGCTCTCGGTACACCGGCGTCGAGCTGCAGGGCAAGACCGTCGGCGTGGTGGGGCTCGGCCGTATCGGGGTGCTGTTCGCCCAGCGGATGGCGGTCTTCGGTACCCGGCTGATCGCGTACGACCCGTACGTTCAGCCGGCCCGCGCGGCCCAGCTCGGCGTACGCCTGGTGGGGCTCGAGGAGCTGCTGCGCGAGTCCGACTTCATCTCGATCCATCTGCCGAAGACGCCGGAGACCGTCGGGCTGATCGGCGCCCGCGAGCTGGCTCTGGTCAAGCCCGGCGTACGCATCGTCAACGCCGCCCGCGGCGGGCTCGTCGACGAGCAGGCCCTGGCCGACGCGATCGCGGCCGGCCGGGTGGCCGGCGCCGGGATCGACGTGTACGCCAAGGAGCCGTGCGTCGCGTCGCCGCTGTTCGCGTTCGACAACGTGGTGGCGACCCCGCACCTGGGCGCGTCCACCGCCGAGGCGCAGGACAAGGCGGGACTGGCCGTCGCGCGCAGCGTACGGCTGGCGCTGCGCGGTGAGTTCGTGCCCGACGCGGTGAACGTGCAGGCCGGTGGGATCGTCGCCGAGGACGTACGCCCGCTGCTTCCGCTGGCCGAGAAGCTGGGCCGGGTGTTCACCGCGGTCGCGGGCGGGGTGGCGGCCAGCGTGACCGTCGAGGTACGCGGTGAGATCGTCGAGCACGACGTCTCGGTGCTCAAGCTGGCCGCGGCCAAGGGACTGTTCGCCGGCGTCGTCGAGGAGCGGGTGACGTACGTCAACGCGCCGTACCTCGCCGCGGACCGGGGGGTCGAGGTCGAGCTCGCCACGCATCCGGACTCGGCCGACCACCACACGCTGGTGGCGCTGCGCGGTGCGCTGCCGGACGGCCGGTCGGTCAGCGTGGCCGGTACGGTTCTGGTCACGCCGACCCGGGAGATCCCCAAGCTGACCGAGGTCGACGGCTTCGACATCGAGCTCGCCGCCGAGGGCAACCTGCTGTTCTTCCGTTACGCGGACCGGCCCGGCGTGGTCGGCACGATCGGCTCGATCCTGGGGCAGGCCGGCGTGAACATCGCGGCGATGCAGGTCGCCCGGCGCGAAGCCGGGGGTGAGGCGCTGATGACGCTGACCGTCGACTCGGCGGTCGGCGGTGAGCTGCTGGCCGCCGCCGCGACCGCGATCGGCGCGGTCGCCGCGAGCACGGTGGACCTGACCGACGACTGACCGGCTGGTCAGCCGGTGATCGACGCGCGCCGGCGGTGCTCCTGCAGCAGCCGCCACGCCGCGCCGACGGCGATCTCGGGCGGCTCCCGCTGGTAGCTGGCCGGCAGGAAGATCGCCCGGCGGTGCAGGCCCATCCGGTACCTCAGCAGCCGGCGCCGCAGCCCAGCGGGACGGGTCCGGGCGGCGACAGCCGCCGGGTCCGTGAGGAAGATCCAGAGCCCGATCACCGGCCACCCCCACCGGTCTATCGGCTCGGGCGGTCCGACATCGAGCCAGGACACCTCGTCCCACGCGACCGTCAATCGCAGGTGCGGAAGTGCGATGCCGCCGCCGTCGAGGACCACCACCGGGCCCGTACCGCGTGGCCGATCGCTGAGCATAGCGACCAGCATGATCAGGACAACCAGGCCCAGTACGCCGACCACCACCATCAGGACCACCAAGCCGACGGTGAGCGCGGTCTCGAGTCCTCGAAGTTCCACCGCGTCG
Organism: Micromonosporaceae bacterium; assembly: GCA_016880465.1. Classification (GTDB taxonomy): domain Bacteria; phylum Actinomycetota; class Actinomycetes; order Mycobacteriales; family Micromonosporaceae; genus EFPC-2. The sequence goes on along the minus strand of JAEHDK010000183.1, from coordinate 4,899 downwards.
GCCGGTAGATCCGCTGGCGGCGGTTGTTCGGCGGGCGGCCGCCCGATGGAGATCAGGGCGACGACGACTCCCGCCACGAACAGGAGGTACACCACCGCGGCCCAGTCGCGGGCCACGAACCAGCCCGCCCGGTGGACGGTCGCCGGCGCGGGTACCGCCGGCTCGGCGGCGAGCAGGACCCGGACGTTGGCGATCTCGATCGGCTGCGCGCGCCGGTGCCGCGTCGCCAGGGCCGCCAGCACGATGAGCAGCGCCAAGAAGGCGACCCCGACGGCCAGCCTGGCGGCCAACACCGCGCCGACGACTCGGTCGGAGGTCAGCTCCCGGACCGCGTTCGGCGGCGGAATCTGCAGCAGGGCCACCAGGTAGAACACCAGGACCGCCCAGCGGGCCCGCAGTCGCCAGGTACGGCCGTAGCCGACCGCGGTACGGGCGACCGCCGGATCGGGGTGCCCCCGGCCCTGGCGGGCGAGCCGCACGACGTCGGCCCGCGTCGCCGCGGGCAGCGCCCGCCATCCGGCCAGCGCGGCTCGACCGGCGGGGATATCCATGTACGCCAGTGTGACGGCTCGTGGCCAGCGCTGCAGTCCTTCCAAATATCAGGACACGATCGCCGAAAAGTGGGACGCTGCCGTACCGTTCACGCGTGCGGATCGCGGTGGTGGCGGGGGATGGGATCGGGCCCGAGGTCGTGGCCGAGGCCCTGAAGGTGCTCACCGCGGTGCAGCCGGGCGTGCTGACGACCCCGTACGACCTGGGTGCCGCGCGCTACCGGCGGACCGGCGAGGTGCTGCCGGACAGCGTGCTGGCCGAGCTCGGCGCGCACGACGCGATCCTGCTCGGCGCCGTGGGCGATCCGAGCGTCCCGCCGGGCGTGCTGGAGCGCGGCCTGCTGCTGCGCCTGCGCTCGGCGTTCGACCAGTACGTGAACCTGCGCCCCGCCCGGCTGTGGCCCGGTACGGCGACCCCGCTGGCCAACGTCAAACCCGGTGAGATCGACTTCGTCGTCCTGCGCGAGGGCACCGAGGGGCTGTACGCGGGCGCCGGCGGCATACTGCACCGCGGCACCCCGGCCGAGATAGCGACCGAGGAGAGCCTCAACACCCGGTACGGCGTCGAGCGGGTGATCCGCAACGCGTTCACCCGGGCCGCCGGGCGGCCGCGGCGCAGCGTGACGCTGGTACACAAGACCAACGTGCTGACCCACGCCGGCGACCTCTGGGCCCGGACGTTCGCCGCCGTCGCCGCCGAGCACCCGGAGATCGCCACCGACTACCAGCACGTCGACGCGGCCGCGATGTTCATGGTGACCCAGCCGCAGCGGTACGACGTGATCGTCACCGACAACCTGTTCGGCGACATCCTGACCGACCTCGCGGCCGCGGTCACCGGCGGCATCGGGCTCGCCGCGAGCGGCTGCATCAACCCGGCCCGCGCCTACCCGTCGATGTTCGAGCCGGTACACGGCTCGGCGCCGGACATCGCCGGCCAGGGCGTGGCCGACCCGGTGGCGGCCGTACTGTCGGTAGCACTCCTGCTGGAGCACCTCGGCCAACCCGAGGCGGCCCGGCAGGTGACCGACGCGGTCGCCGTTGAGCTGCGCACCCGCACCCCGGGTGCCCCGTTGCGGACCGCCGCCGTCGGCGACCGGATCGCGGCCGGCGCGAGCGCCTGACTGCTACCGCGGTGCCCGGGGCGTGTGCGACGCGCCATTTTCGGGCGCGGACCCTCCCGGTTGAACGAGCGTTCGGGGTACGTTCTAACCATCCCACAATGTAGACACTTTGATGATCATGGAGGTACCCGGGATGGGCGGCGGTGAGAGCCTCGACTTCGAGATTCGTCCGAATACTGCGCCGGCGTCCGCAGCCGAGCGCGCCGCGCTGATGACCGATCCTGGGTTCGGGCGCATATTCACCGATCACATGGTCACGATCAAGTTCGCCGCCGGCAAGGGCTGGTACGACGCGCGCGTCGAGGCACGCGGGCCGATCCCCCTCGATCCGGCGACCGCGGTCCTGCACTACGCGCAGGAGATCTTCGAGGGGCTCAAGGCGTACCGGGCGGCCGACGGTGGGGTCACCATGTTCCGGCCGGAGGCCAACGCGCACCGGTTCGCGGCCTCGGCGGCCCGGATGGCGATGGCGCCGCTCCCGCACGAGGTGTTCCTGGCCTCGCTCCACGAACTGATCACGATCGACCGGGCGTGGGTCCCGGACGGGGACGACGGCAGCCTGTACCTGCGCCCGTTCATGTACGCCAGCGAGGCGTTCCTGGGGGTGCGGCCGTCCACCGAGTACCTCTACGTGCTGATCGCCTCGCCGGTCGGCTCATACTTCGCCGGCGGCCTGCAGCCGGTGACCGTGTGGGTGTCGGCCGACTACACCCGGGCCGCTCCCGGTGGCACCGGCGCGGCCAAGTGCGGTGGCAACTACGGCGCATCGCTGGCCGCGCAGGCCGAGGCGATCGAGCACGGCTGCGACCAGGTGGTGTTCCTCGACGCGGTCGAGCGGCGCTACGTCGACGAGCTCGGCGGCATGAACATCTTCTTCGTGTACGACGACGGGTCGCTCGCCACGCCGCCGTTGGGCACGATCCTGCCCGGCGTGACGCGCGACTCGATCCTGACGCTCGCCGCCGAGCAGGGCCGCGACGTCGCCGAGCGGCCGATCTCGTTCGACGAGTGGCGTACGGACGCGCAGTCCGGCCGGTTGCGGGAGGTGTTCGCCTGTGGCACGGCGGCCGTGCTCACGCCCATCGGCGCGGTCCGCTGGCCCGATGGCGAGTTCGGTGTGGCCGACGGCGACACCGGCCCGGTGACCAACCACTTGCGACAGTCGCTTGTGGATATCCAGCGCGACCGCGTGCCCGATCACCACGGGTGGGTCCACCGAGTCCTCTGATCGGCCGTCCGTCCACAACGGACCGCTTCGGCGTACGGCCCCCTGAGCGCATTTGTGCCATTGGCCGGTATGCCGGCCGGGCGTTAGCCGCGCGGCTCGTCCTGCATCGTGGGAGCGATCTTCCACATGGCGGATGTACGTGGCAGGCTACCGTTCATGACCGCCCACCAGTTCATTATTGGCACCTAGCGCGCACCGCTGTCCGCCGTGCGCGCAGACCTCCCGCAGTCGCGGGAGGTCTTTTCGTTTGTCAAGAAGGGCAACAAGACATGCACGTGTACGACACCACGCTGCGCGACGGCGCCCAGCGCGAGGGCATCAGCTACTCGGTCGCCGACAAGCTCGCCGTCGCGCGCCTGCTGGACGAGTTCGGGGTCGGGTTCATCGAGGGCGGGTGGCCGGGTGCGCTGCCCACCGACACCGAGTTCTTCCGCCGGGCGCGGACCGAGCTGGACCTCAAGCACGCCGTACTCGTCGCCTTCGGGTCGACCCGCCGGGCCGGTGTCGCGGTCGCCGCCGACCCACAGGTGCAGGCGCTGCTCGACGCCGGTACGCCGGCGGTGTGCCTGGTCGCCAAGTCCGATCCGCGGCACGTGTCGCAGGCCCTGCGTACCACCGGGGCGGAGAACCTCGCGATGGTGCGCGACACGGTGGCGCACCTGGTGGCCTACGGACGCCGCGTCTTCCTCGACTGCGAGCACTTCTTCGACGGGTACCGGCACGACCCGGCGTACCCCCTGGCGGTGGCCCGGACTGCCCTGGACGCGGGCGCCGAGGTGGCCGTCCTGTGCGACACCAACGGCGGGATGCTGCCGTCGCAGGTGACCGCCGTCGTCGGTGAGGTGCTGGCAGCGCTCGGCGTCGGCGGCGACCGGCTCGGCATCCACTGTCAGAACGACACGGCGTGCGCGGTGGCCAACACGATCGCGGCCGTCGAGGCCGGCGTACGCCACTTCCAGTGCACCGCCAACGGGTACGGGGAGCGGCCCGGCAACGCCGACCTGTTCGCCGTCGTGGGCAACCTGGCGCTCAAGCGCGGAATCCCGGTCCTGCCGGAGGGTTGCCTGGCCCAGATGGTGCGCGTCGCGCACGCCATCGCGGAGATCGCCAACCTCGCACCCGACACCCACCAGGCCTACGTCGGGTCGTCGGCCTTCGCCCACAAGGCGGGGCTGCATGCGAGTGCGATCAAGGTCGATCCGATGCTCTACAACCACATTAAACCGTCCACTGTGGGCAACGACATGCGGGTCCTGGTCACCGAGATGGCGGGCCGGGCCAGCATCGAGCTGAAGTCGCGGGAGCTGGGGCTGGACCTGGCCGGCGATCCGGCGGCGCTGTCCCGGGTCACCGAGCGGGTCAAGCAGCTGGAGGCGCGCGGCTGGTCCTTCGAGGCCGCGGACGCCTCGTTCGAGCTACTCGTCCGGCAGGAGCAGGGCTCGGGTCCGGCGCCGCCGTTCGCACTCGAGTCGTACCGCGTGCTGGTGGAGCACCGCGAGGACGGCGCGGTCGTGTCCGAGGCGACGGTCAAGGTGCGGGTACGCGGGGAGCGCGTCATCTCCACCGCCGAGGGCAACGGGCCGGTGAACGCGCTGGACGAGGCGCTGCGCTCGGCCCTGCTGCGGCACTACCCGGCACTGGCCGGCCTGGAGCTGGCCGACTACAAGGTACGGATCCTGGCCGGGTCGCACGGTACCGGTGCGGTCACCCGCGTCCTCGTGGAGACGGTCGACGCGACCGGGCAGGACTGGACGACCGTCGGCGTACACGAGAACGTCGTCGAGGCCAGTTGGCGCGCGCTCGTGGACGCCCTCGCGTACGGGTTGGTCCACGCGTCCGAGCCGGTGGGGTGACCTGACTCACGGTCGGTCGCAATTGCGGTCGAGAATGTCGGTGGTGCGGCGGACCATGGTCGCGGAGGTCGGATGAGCATCGAGCCGTATCGTCGCGTTCTGGCCCTGCCCGGGGTGCGATCGCTGATCCTGGTCGCGTTGCT
>JAEHDK010000182.1 GCA_016880465.1 Micromonosporaceae bacterium | reverse complement strand
CGCCCGCGGCCGGGCCGGGTGCCGCCCGCGCCGGTGCGGGCGGTGCTGGGGCCGCGACCGTACGCCCGGGGAACCGGCGGACCGACGCGACGGCGACCAGGATGGCCGCGATGAGCACGCCGCTGCCGGCGCTGAAGCGCTGGAACCGCCGGTCGCCGGCGATCTGCTGCTGCCGGGCCGCCAGCAGCTCGTCCAGCTCGGCGAGCAGCCGGTGGGCGAGCGGCAGCGCCGCGCTGAACACGTTGTGCGCGCCGGTGGCCAGGGCCGCCGGATCGACGGCGCCGGCGAGCTGCGCCAGCATGGTCGGCGGGGCGAACGAGTCGACCGCGGCGCGGAAGGCGTCGAGCTCGCGGGCGATGTTCGTACCCAGGTCGGCGTACGCGGTCGTGTCCACGCTCTTGTTCAGCCCGACGCCGACCGACTCGGCGGCGCTGGCCACCTGGTACCTCGCGACGGCGGCCCGGATCGCGTCGTCGCCGCTGAGCGGCCGGTTCCCGGCCAGGGTGACCAGGTCCGTCGCGCGGCCCGCGGACACCATCGAGTCGGGCAGCCGGATCAGCGCGGCATCCATCACGTAGTACGAGTCGAGGTCCTGGTCGTGTACGAGGTGCGAGGTGTCCCCCACCCGGTGCGCGAGGTCCACCGCGAGCGCGAGCACATCGCTGTACGTCTGGTACGCCTCCTGGCCGGTCGGGCCCCGGCTGAGCGCGGCCTCCACCTGGGTCCGCAGGTCGGCGAACCGCTGGGTGGCGAGCAACGAGCCGCCGACCCGCTGGTTCGCCTTCGCCACCAGGTCCACCGCCGCGCGGACCGCGGCCGTGTCGACCGGCGCCCCGCGGACCGCGGCCGACTGCGTCTCGACCAGCTGGCCGATGAGCCCGATCATCGGGTGCAGGTACACCACGCCCCGCCGCTCGGCGCGTACGACGTCGGCGGCAGCGCCGGTCGCCAGCCAGGACTGCCGCAGCGTGCCCGCGAACAGGCCCACGGCCCCCAGGGCGCAACCGGCCACGACGAACCATTTCCAGCGTTGTGGAGCTGACCTGTTCACCACGCCCGCCTTTCCACCCACCCCGACCCGTACACGCTGCTCGATGCCACCGTGTCTGGGCAATACGCCGTGCACAACAGCCGATCAGCCGAAACAGTGGATCACCGACCGCCGGCCTGTCGGCACCGTCTGGTTGACTTGCCGGGTGGACTTGCCGATAACGCCACCGGTCGAACCGATGCTTGCGACCAGCGTGCCCGAGATCCCCGTGCAGCCGGGGATGACATACGAGCCTAAATGGGACGGCTTTCGCTGCATCGTCTTCCGGGACGGCGACGAGGTCGAGCTCGCGAGCCGTGGCGGCAAGACGCTCACCCGGTACTTCCCGGAGATCGTCGCCGAGGCCCGGGCACAGCTGCCTGAGCGGTGTGCGGTCGATGGCGAGCTGGTGGTGATCCGCCGCCCGGCCGGCGCCACGCCCTGCCTCGACTTCGAACGACTCCAGCAGCGCATCCACCCGGCCGCGTCCCGGGTCAACCTGCTGGCCGAGCAGACCCCGGCCGACTTCATCGCGTTCGACCTGCTGGCGCTGGGCGACGAGGTGCTCATGGACGAGCCGTATGCGACGCGCCGCGCTAGGCTGATGCACTCCCTGGCGCACGTACGGCCCCCCATGCACGTCACGCCGACCACCGAGGATTTGGGGATCGCCCGGCACTGGTTCGAGATCTTCGAGGGCGCCGGACTGGACGGGGTGATCGCGAAGCCACCACACATCCCGTACACGCCGGGCAAGCGGCTGATGTTCAAGGTGAAGCACGCGCGTACGGCCGACGCGGTCGTGGCCGGTTTCCGCTGGCACAAGTCCGGCCCCGTGGTGGGCTCGCTGCTGCTCGGGCTCTTCGACGAGCACGGCACGCTGCACCACGTCGGCGTCTCGGCGTCGTTCTCGATGGCCCGGCGCAAGGAGCTGGTCGACGAGCTCGCTCCCTACCGGGAGAACGCGCTGGCGGGCCATCCATGGCGCTCGTGGGCCGAGGCGTCCGTGGCGAGCGGGGGCCAGCAGCGCATGCCGGGTGCGGTGAGCCGGTGGAGCGCCGGCAAGACCCTCGAATGGGAGCCGGTCCGACCCGAGCTGGTCGTCGAAGTGGCCTATGACGCGATGGAGGGTGACCGGTTCCGGCACACCGCCCGGTTTGTCCGATGGCGCCCTGATCGGGAGCCGCAGTCATGCACCTACGACCAGCTGGAACGCCCGCTGCGCTTCGACGTCGATCGGGTGCTCGGTGGCGCGGCACTCGCCGCGAACCCGTAATCTCGACGCAATGGGGAGTCGTAGACGTCGCATCGTCGGCCTCGTGTCCGTCGTGCTGGCCGGGGCGCTGATCGTCGCGGGCTGCACGATCAGCCGCGGTCGGTCCCGCGACCAGGCGACCGGCCCGGTCGGCACGGCACAGTGGAAGGACTGCAGCGACGTCGCACGCGAGGTGGCCGGCCGCAAGCCGGCCAACGTGAGGTACGAGTGCGCGACGATCACGGTGCCGCGGAACTGGGCGGCCCCCACCGCGGCGAACGGGACGTTCGACATCGCGCTGCTGCGGGCCCGCGCGAGCGGGCAGCGTGACCGGCTCGGCTCGCTGATCGTCAATCCCGGTGGGCCCGGCGCCTCCGGCATCCAGCTCGCCGTCTACCTCTCGGTCGGGCTGCCGGTGGACGTCACCCGGCGGTTCGACATCGTCGGCTTCGATCCCCGCGGGGTGGGCCGGTCGAGCCAGGTCAGGTGCCAGTCGGACGCCGATCTCGACAAGAGCTTCGGCTACGAGCCGGACCCGGTCAGCCAGGCCGAGTTCGACGGCGCCGTGGCGCTGACCAGGAAGACCGGCCAGGACTGCGCCGCCAAGTACGGCGACACGCTGCGGCTCTTCGCCACCGAGCAGGCCGCGCGCGACATCGACGCGATCCGCGGCGCGGTCGGCGACCCGAAGATCACTTACCTGGGGTACTCGTACGGCACGCTGCTCGGCGCGACGTACGCCCAGCTGTTCCCGCAGCAGATCCGGGCGCTGGTTCTCGACGGCGCGGTCGACCCGAAGCAGAGCTTCACGGCCGGCAGCCAGAGCCAGGCCAAGGGCTTCGAGCGGGCCTTCAACAACCTGGCCGACTGGTGCGCGAACAGCGCCGGCCAGTGCCCCATCGCGCCGGACGCGCGCAGGGCGCTGACCGACGTGCTCGACGCGGCCCGGCAGAAACCGGTGCGCGGTAAGGACGGCCGCGACGCGACCACGGGCTGGATCTTCACCGCGGTGGTGTCGTCGCTGTACACCCAGGCGTCCTGGTCCGATCTGGCCAACGGGATCGCCAATCTCGCGAAGGGCGACGCGGACGGGATCTTCGAGCTGGCCGACCGGTACGCCGAGCGCGACTCGTCCGGCCACTACTCCAACCTGTTCGACGCGGGCGCCGTCGTCAACTGCACGGACACCGACGAGAAGATCAGCATCGCGGAGGTCCGGGCGTTGCAGACCGAGTGGCGGGCCAAGTACCCGCTGTTCGGCGCCCCGAACGCGGTCGGCCTGCTCACCTGCGCGCAATGGCCCGGCAAGCGCGATCCGTACCCCACCGGAGCGGCGACCGGTGCGCCGCCGATCGTGGTGGTCGGCACGACCGGGGATCCCGCCACGCCGTACGAGCAGACACCGAAGCTGGCCGACATGCTCGGGGTGGGGGTCGTCCTCACCTGGCAGGGCGAGGGACACACCGCCTACCCGGAGACCCGGTGCATCGCGTCGGCCGTCAACTCGTACCTGGTGAACCTGAAGGTGCCGCCGGCAGGGAAGGCCTGCCCGGCCCGTTAGCCCACCTGCTGGCGGTCCTGCTGGTCGACCCAGGCCCGGATGGCCCGGAGGTTGTTCTTCATCTCCTCCTGCTCCTCGTGCTTGAACGCGTCGTGGTCGACGATCAGCTTGCTGGCGAAGTGCGCGGTCACGAGCGGGATCACCAGCAGCACCATGGTCGAGATCAGGACGCCGGCGACGATGCGCCCGGCCGGATGGGTCGGGTACGTGTCGCCGTACCCGACCGTCGAGGCGGTGACCACCGACCACCACACCGAGTCGGCCAGGCCCTTGTGCTCGAAGGTGCTGTACAGCAGGCTCGCGGTCGCGAGCAGGGACAGGTAGAAGCCGACCAGGGCCTTCGGCGAGTTCGCGATCCACGCCATCGCGCGGTAACCGAGCCGGAAGGGAAGCAGCCACGACGTCATGCGGTGCATCGTGCCCAGATGACTGCCGCTCCGGCTGTCAGGAATCCGCTTGCCGGTCGGCCGTCTGCCAGTTGGCGGCGTTCTTGCGGCTCGGCTGGACCCGGGGCGGTTCCCCCGGCATCTTCGGGTGGTCCGGCGGGTACGGCATGTCACCCTCGCCCCGCCGCTCGTCCCGCTCGGCCCACTCCAGCAGCGGCGTGATGTCGTGCGCGACGTCGTCGATCGCCGCGTGCGGATCACCGATCTCGGTGAACCGCTTCGGTACGGTGCCCAGGTCGAAGTCCTCGGGCTCGACCTGGCTCAGCTCCGCCCAGGTCACCGGCGTGGAGACCGTGGCGCGCTGGTTGGCGCGCAGGGAGTAGGCGCAGGCGATCGTACGGTCCCGGGCCATCTGGTTGTAGTCGATGAAGACCCGCTCGCCCCGCTCCTCCTTCCACCACGCGGTCGTGGCGTGCTGCGGGATACGCCGCTCGATCTCCCGGGCGAACGCGATCACGGCCCGCCGCACGTCGACGAAGGGCCAGCGGGGCGCGATGCGTACGTAGACGTGGACGCCCCGGCCGCCCGAGGTCTTCGGACTGCCGACCCAGCCCAGCTCGTCGAGCAGTCCCCGTACCTCGCCGGCCACCACGACCGCGGTGCCGAAGTCGGTGCCCGGCTGCGGGTCAAGGTCGATGCGCAGCTCATCCGGACTGTCCACATCGGACTTCCGGACCGGCCACGGGTGGAACACGATGGTGCCGAGCTGGGCACAGTACGCCACGTGCGCCAGGTCGACCGGGCATATCTCGTCCGCATGCCGCCCGCTGGGGAACGCGATGCGCGCGGTCTGTACCCAGTCCGGCGCGCCGGTCGGCACCCGCTTCTGGTAGAACGCGTCGCCCCGGCTGTCCATCCGGGTGGACAGCTTCGCCCCCGGGAACACGCCGGACGGCCAGCGCTCCAGCGTGGTGGGCCGCGCGCGGAGCGCGCGCAGGATGCCGTCGCCGACCGACTGGTAGTACGCGAACACGTCGTACTTCGTGAACCCGCGCTCCGGAAAGTACAGCTTGTCCGGATTGGACAGCCGGATCGTCCGCCCCGCGACCTCGACCTCAACCGCCTTGCCGGTAGCCATGAGCGCACCCTACCTGCGCCGTACCGTTGGGTTCATGACCAACGAGCTGCCGACCACCGAGGACGGGTGGCGGGCCCGACTGAGCCCGGCCGAGTTCCGCGTACTGCGCCAGGCGGGTACCGAGCCGGCGTGGACGGGCGAGTACGTCGACACGAAGACCCGCGGAGTGTACCGCTGCCGTGCCTGCGGTGCCGAGCTGTTCACCAGCGACACGAAGTTCGACAGCCATTGTGGGTGGCCGTCGTTCTTCAGCCCGTTGGCCGAGGACCGGGTGCGGTACGTCGAGGACCGGTCGTTCGGCATGAAGCGGGTCGAGGTCCGGTGCGCCCGGTGCGACTCCCACCTCGGGCACCTGTTCGAGGGCGAGGGCTACGACACCCCGACCAACCAGCGGTACTGCATCAACTCGATCAGCCTGACCCTGGAGCCGACTCCAGGCCAGTAGGCCAGGACACCAGCCAGCCCGGTCAGGCCACGTTCGCGCCCCACCATTGCAGCACTCGCACCGCGCGGCAGGTGTTCCACCGGCTCGGGCCGGGCGGCTCCAACTGGAACCACTGCCGTCCCGGGTACCGACCACGGCCTGTTCCACCTCGAAGCCGATCTGCGCTGGATCGACATTACCGGGGCGCGGCTGGACGCGCTGGCGAAGGCGGTCCGGTCATGAGCGGCACGAGCCGGGACGCGGGGTCGCCGCGACGCGCCATCCAGGCGCAGGACGTCGTCCTGTCCTTCGGCGAGACTCCCGCGCTGCGGCGCCAGCATCTCGGCGGCGTCCGGCGAGATCGTCGCCATCATGGGTCCCAGCGGATCGGGCAAGTCGACGCTGCTGCACTGCCTCGCCGGGATTCTCGTACCTCAGTCCGGGGAGATCTGGTTTGCCGGCCACCCGCCCTGCTGTTCCCGGTGCTGATCTTCATCGGCGCGGCGACAAGACTCAGCGCGACCCGTCGCGAGCAGCGGTTCGCCGCGATGCGCCTGATCGGCGCGACACCCCAACGGGTGTCCGTGATCTCGGCCGTCAAGTCCACCGCCGCCGCCGCCGGTACCGCCCTCGGCTTCGGTCTGTTCCTCATTCTCCGCGCGCCGTGTCCAACCGGCCGGCGGCATGCGCGGCGATGCCCCGGGTGCCGGAGCGCGTACGACTGCGTCAGCGCCGTGACCCGACCGCGCCGCGGCTCACGCCTGGAATGCCGTCAGCCTCTCGGCTTCATCGTCCACCTCCCGGCGGACCGCGGCGGGCAGCTCACGGAACTCCTGTACGGTGACGTGCCCGTCCCGGTACCGCCAGGTGCCGGCCACCGCGCCGTCGACCAGGAACGTACCCACCGACTGCGGCATCTTCGTGTTGAAGATCAGCGGCCGGTACTCCTCCGGCAGGATGCCCGACCGTCGCGCGTGGACGAGCAGGGCGGCATCCCAGGTGGGCAGGAACCGTACCGGCGCGGGGGTCGCCGGGTCCGGCAGCGGCGCATCCGGCAGGTCGACCAGCTCGGCGCCGTCCTCGGCGTGGAACCGGCGCGGCCGCAATGCGGCCACGACGGGCTGCACCTTGGCGACCGGCAGCGCTGCCCAGGACGCGATCGCCGCCGGCGTGGCCGGACCGAACGCGCCGAGGTACCGCCGCACCAGCACAGCGATCCCCTCCGCCTCGGTAAGGTTCGCCGGCCGCGGGCCGAACCAGTCCTCGGCCGGTGCGTACAGATCGGCGCGCCGCCGCTCCCAGGTGCCCGACGGCGGTACGCGTACCAGATCGAGCCAGTAGCCGATGCCCGCCCGGTGCCGGGCACCGACGATCCGGTCGATCTCGGCCGGGCGCAGCGGCCCGTCCGCGAGCGCCGCGCGCAGGAGAACGGCGCTCGCGGCCAGCTCGTCGGGTGTGGGTGCGTCCTTGGTGGCCCGACGGAACCAGGCCCGGCGCGCCTCGCGTACGGCGATCGCAAAGGGCCAGTAGTCCGGCGCGGACACGAGGTGGATGGTCGAGCGCAGCAGCGTGCCTTGTATTACCGCGCGCAGGTGCAGCGCCTGCGTCACCTCGTCTCGCAGCAGACCGTCCACTCGGGACCAGAGTCCCTGGTACATCGCCGGCGCGTACTGCGCCTGCAGCCCGCCCATCCGCTCCAGCGCGCCGGGAATGGACAGCGCGGCCCGGTCGAGGAGAAGTTGCCGGGCGAGCAGGGCCCGGTTCAGCTCGCGCTGGGTCACGGTCGGCACATCCGCACGGTAACCTCAGCGCCCGGGCCGGCGGCACCGACCACATAGGGCGGTCCGATGTGGGCCGTCCGGCGGTGGCCAGCCACGGATGTGCTTCGCTATGGTCGCCGATACACAGGGCGAACGTCTCGCGACGCAGCGATGGAGACGGTTAGGTGCGGGCATCAACCGGAGTCGCAGGCATGGGGATGCACGCCCGGCGCCTGATCGCCTTCGATCCGTTGGTCCTCGTTGTGCTGGTCACCGGCCTGCTCGCCGTCGGCTGGTTCGCCGTCGCGCCGGCCCAGACGCAGCGGCCGGCGATCCGGGCCGTGCTACCCGTACTGACCTGCCTGCTCGCTATCGGCATGTGGCGTACCGGCCGCGATTCCCGGATCACCGGCGCGGCCGGCCGGTTCTGGCGGATCCTGGCGGTCGGCATGCTCACCTACGCCGCCGGAATGGTGGTGGATCTCGCCGCTCTCGCGGTACGGGAGTTGTCCGGCGTACCCGTCGCCGACGCGGGTGAGATCGTGCTGTACCCGATCGCCGGGGTCTGCACGCTCTGCGCGCTGGTGGTGTTCCCGACCGTCGCACAGACGGCGATCGAGCGCGTAAAGATCGTTTTGGACGGCGCGACCGTACTGTTGGGCAGCGCAACGCTCGTCTGGTACTTCGTGTCCAGCAAGCGTTGGCAGCCGGCCGCCCAGGGCTGGAGCGGGCTCACCGACGGCCTGGTGCTGCCGGCATTCACGCTGGTGGCCGGATGCGTCGTCCTGCGCATCCTGCTGGCCGGCGCCTCCGTGATGAGCCGGCCCACGCTGGCCTGCTTCGTGTTCGGCGCGTTCAGCGCGGCCGCGGGCATCATCCTCGGCGCCGAGGCGGACACCGTCTCGGGGCGGCTCGGCGCGACGGTCCACGTCGTCGGGCTGTCCGTCTGCGTCGTGGGCGTGACGTTCCAGCGACAGGTCGGGCCGGCCGGCAGCGCTCCCCTGTCGGGCGCGGCCTGGCGGCGGCCGTTCACGGTGCTGCCGTACGGCGCGATAGCCGCCACCATGACCGTGCTCATCGTCGTGATCAGCGATCGTCTGGACTACCGCGGCTGGGCCGTGGTGATCGGCGCACTGGCGCTGTGTGCGGTGGTCATGGCCCGCCAGCTCGCCGCGCTGTGGGAGAACTCGCGGCTGCTCCGGCACAACCGGGAGCTCGCCCGCCAGCTCGAGCACCAGGCCTACCACGACGACCTGACCGGCCTGGCCAACCGGGCGCTGTTCTCCGAACAGGTCCGGCAGGCGGTGACCCGGACCGGGCGCAACGGTGACCGTACCGCGGTCCTGTTCATCGACCTGGACGACTTCAAGGTCGTCAACGACAGTCTCGGTCATCAAGCGGGCGACCAGTTGCTGCGCGGCGTGGCCGATCGGCTCGGCACGGCCGTGGCCGAGTCGCACACGCTCGGCCGGCTCGGCGGCGACGAGTTCGCCGTCCTTGTCGAGGAGCGGGCCGCCGGAAGCCAGGCCGCCGAGGGCGAGGCCGGCGACGGTGTGGCGCAGGTGGCCGACGGCATCGTCGCCGCGCTCGATGCGCCGTTCCGGATCAACGGAATGCAGGTTCACATACGGGCCAGTCTCGGTGTCGCGGCCGCGGCGGACGGTGCGCCGGGGCCGATGGAGCTGCTGCGCAACGCGGACATCGCGATGTACGCCGCGAAGAGCTCGCGCAAGGGCGGCTGGCGGGTGTTCGAGCCGGCGATGCTCACGGCCCTGGTGGCCCGGCACCGGTTGCAGGCGGCGCTCGTCCAGGCCGTGGAGCGGGACGAGTTCGTCGTGTTCTACCAGCCGATCGTGAACCTGGCCGACGGATCCGTACTGGGCACCGAGGCGTTGGTGCGCTGGCGGCGCCCGGACGGTCGGCTGGTCGAGCCGGGCCAGTTCATCGGGCTGGCCGAGGAGACCGGCCTGGTGACCGAGATCGACCGCCGGGTTCTCGCGCTGGCCTGCGCCCAGGTGGCGTGCTGGGACGCCGCCGGCGGCGACCAGCTCGCGCTGCATGTCAACGTCTCGGCGCGCCAGCTGCATCGAGCGGATCTCGTGGCCGACGTCGCGCACGTGTTGGCGGAGTCCGGTCTGGCACCTGGCCGGCTGACGTTGGAGATCACCGAAAGCGGTCTCGGCGGCGATCCGGAGGCGGCCATCGGGCGCCTGGTCGACCTGGCCGCGATGGGCGTCCATCTGGCGATCGACGACTTCGGCACGGGATACTCCTCGCTGGCGTACCTGCGCCGCATGCCGGTCGACGTCCTCAAGATCGACAAGACGTTCGTCGCCGAGCTGGCGGTCGACGGCTACGCGCCCCTCGCGCAAGCCGTCGTGGCGCTGGCCCACACGCTCGGCATGCAGACGGTCGCCGAGGGGATCGACCAACCGACCCAGGTACCGCGGCTGCAGGCCCTCGGCTGCCGGCACGGGCAGGGCTTCCTGTTCGCCAAGCCGCTGCCCGCCGCCGAGATGGCAGCGCTCGTGCACGCGCCGGCCGGCCAGCCGGTCACGACCTCGGCGCGGTGATCCACGGTCCGAACCGGTGTCATACTCGGGCATGCGGAAGAAAACGCGAGGGCTGCTCGTGGCGGCGGTCGCCACGGCATCGGCCACCGCGGCCGGCTGGCTGGTCCGGGAGGTGTCCGCCTCGCTGGGCGCCGAGCCGACGGGTGCCCGCGCCGACCGGGTCCGGCGCTCCCCTCAGTTCCGGCACGGTAAGTTCCACAATCCGGTGCCCGGGTCGGCGCTGCCGCCCGGCTCGGGCCGGCAGGCCCTGCGGGAGATGCTCTTCGGCGGGCAGCGGCGCACGCCGTCCGGCGTGGTACCGGTCGTCGCGCCGCGGCCGGCCGAGCTCGCACCGGACTCGCTCCACGTCATCTGGTACGGCCACTCGTCGGCGCTGGTGGAGATCGAGCGTCGCCGGGTGCTGTTCGACCCGGTGTGGAGCAAGCGGTGCTCGCCCTCGGCACACGTCGGGCCGCGGCGGTTGCACCCGGTACCGGTCCCGCTGGAGCAGCTCCCCCCGCTCGACGCGATCGTGATCTCCCACGACCACTACGACCACCTCGACATGGCGACCGTACGCGGGCTGGTACGGCTGCAGTCGGCGCCGTTCCTCGTACCCATCGGCGTGGGGGCGCACCTCGACCGCTGGGGAGTCCCGCCGGGCCGGATCATCGAGCTGGACTGGGACGAGGCCGTGGACATCGCCGGCCTGCGGATCACCGCGACCGCGGCCCGGCACTTCTCCGGCCGTGCCTTCGCCCGCGACCCTACGCTGTGGGCCTCGTGGGTAGTGGCCGGACGGACGCGCCGGGTGTTCTACACCGGCGACTCCGGGTACTTCGACGGGTTCGCCGAGATCGGCGCCGCGCACGGGCCGTTCGACGCCACCCTGATCCAGGTCGGCGCGTACGGCGTGGCCTGGCCGGACATCCACATGACGCCGGAGGAGGGGATCGCCGCCCACCTCGCCGTACGCGGTGCGCTGCTGATCCCGTTGCACTGGGCCACGTTCATCCTCGCCGTGCACGGCTGGGCCGAGCCGGCCGACCGGCTCTGGCTCGAAGCGAAGGCACGCGACGTCGCGGTCGCGGGTCCCCGACCGGGCGCGCGGGTCGACGTCGACGACCCGCCCGCGGTCGACGGTTGGTGGCAGGTCGTCGCCTGAGGCCGTTGTGTGCGGTTCCGCCCCGGATCCCGCGTTCGTACCCGTAGGCTGGGCGCCATGGCGGTTTGTGAAGTTTGCGGCAACGATTACTACCTCTCGTTCGACGTCAACACGGTCGGCGGCAGCGTGCACACGTTCGACTCCTTCGAGTGCGCGATCCAGCGGCTGGCGCCGGTGTGCGAGCACTGCCAGGTCCGGATCGTCGGGCACGGTGTCGAGATCTCCGGTCACTTCTACTGCGGCGCACACTGCGCCCGTGCCATGGACAGCCAGCGCGGCGATCAGATCCGCGACACGGTCGGCGCCCACCCGGGCTAGCCGCGACCGGACCGGCGCCTACGATCGCGGCGTGCCGATCCTGCGTACCAGGCGCTTCGCCGACCTCGATGTGGCCACGCTGTACGCGCTTCTCCAGCTGCGGGTGGCCGTGTTCGTGGTCGAGCAGGAGTGCGCCTACCAGGAGCTCGACGGGCGGGACACCGACCCGCAGACCTGGCACCTCTGGTTGGACCGGGCCGGCACGCCGGTGGCGTACCTCCGGCTGCTCACCGACCCGGACGGGGCCGTACGGATCGGCCGGGTCTGCGTCACGCCGGCCGCCCGCGGCGACGGGTACGCCGGCCGGCTGCTGACGGCCGCGCTGGAGTTGGCCGGCGACCGGGTGTGCGTACTGGATGCGCAGTCGTACCTGGTCCGGTTCTACGCGGGGTTCGGGTTCGTGGTCACCGGCCCCGAGTACGTCGAGGACGGCATCCCGCACCTGCCCATGCGCCGCGACCTCAGGGCAGGTTAGCCACCAGGTCGGCGATCGGCCGGCGGCGGCCGGTGTAGAACGGCACCTCCTCGCGGACGTGCCGGCGCGCCCGGGACGCGCGCAGGTCGCGCATCAGGTCGACGATGCGGTACAGCTCGTCGGCCTCGAAGGCGAGCATCCACTCGTAGTCGCCGAGCGCGAACGAGGCCACGGTGTTGGCCCGTACGTCCGGGTAGGCCCGGGCCTGCCGGCCGTGCTCGGCCAGCATGTCGCGGCGCTCCTCGTCGGGCAGCAGGTACCACTCGTACGACCGGACGAACGGGTACACGCAGACGTAGGCGCGGGGCTCCTCGCCGGCCAGGAACGCGGGCACATGGCTCTTGTTGAACTCGGCCGGCCGGTGCAGCGCCATCTGCGACCAGACCGGCGCCAGCCGCCGGCCGAGCGCGGTGCGGCGCAGCAGGCCGTACGCGTCCTGCAGCGCGTCGCTGGAGGACGAGTGCCACCAGACCATCACGTCCGCGTCGGCGCGCAGCCCGGCGAGGTCGTACGTGCCGCGCACGACGACGTCCTTGGCCAGAAGCTGGTCGAGCAGCGACTCGGCCTCGGCGGTGACGTCCTCGCGCAGCGGCGGCAACGGCTCGGCCGCCCGGAAGACGGACCACATGGTGTACCTGATGGACTCGTTCAGCTCACGGAGTCGAGCCGCATTCGTGGTCATGTACCGGATTGTCCCAGAGCCGCGGCGATCCTGTCAGCGGCGGCCTCGCCCGACCGGATGCAGGCCGGGATGCCCACGCCGTCGTAGGCCGCACCGGCGACCGCGAGCGTCGGCGGCAGCGCGGCCCGGATCCGCGCGACGAGCTCGGGG
This sequence comes from Micromonosporaceae bacterium, assembly GCA_016880465.1. Taxonomy (GTDB): domain Bacteria; phylum Actinomycetota; class Actinomycetes; order Mycobacteriales; family Micromonosporaceae; genus EFPC-2. The sequence goes on along the minus strand of JAEHDK010000182.1, from coordinate 756 downwards.
TGGCCCGGTGCGTACTGCGGCAGCGCGCCGCCCCAGCGGGTCACGGTGGCCGCCACCGGCGCCGGCAGGTGCCGACCCAACAGCGTGGCCAGCTCGGCTCGGGCGGTCGCGACCAGATCGGCATCGGTGCGCTGGAGGACCTCCGCCTCGCCGTACCGGCCGAACGATGCACGGATAAGGACGATCCCGTCAGGCCGCCGCAGATGCGCCCACTTGCGGCTGAACAGCGTCGCCGCCTTGATCGCCCGGCCCTCGGTGGCCGGCACGACGAACCCGGACAGGGCCGGCAGCCGGGTCGCCGGCAGGGCCAGCGTGACGAGCCCGACACTGGCGTACTCGACGGGTGCGACGGCCGGGTGGAGCCGGCTCGCCGCGGGACCCGGCACCGCGAGGATCACCGCGTCCGCGGTGGCGGACCGCGGGTCCGGTGCCGCGCCGCTGACGAGGCGCCAGCCGGCCGGGAGGGCGTGCAGCTCGCGTACCGGCAGGCCGAGCCGGAACTCCACCGGATGCAGGGCGGCCACCACCGCTTCGACCAGTCGCGACAGTCCACCGTGGACGGTGGCGAACACCGGGCCGCTGCCGCGATGGGCGCCGGACCCGGCGATCGCCACCCGCGCGGCGGCGACCAGGGTGGACTCGGCCCGGGCCGCGGCCGCGAGTGCCGGCACCGTGGCGGCCAGCGAGAGCCGGTCGGCCCGGCCCGCGTAGACCCCGCCCAGCAACGGGTCGACCAGGCGGTCCGCGACCTCGTCG
>JAEHDK010000181.1 GCA_016880465.1 Micromonosporaceae bacterium | reverse complement strand
TGCACCGCCCCGACCACGGTCACCTCGCCCTCGGGTGCCGGGGGTACAGCCGGGCGTACGCTCGCCCCCTTCTCCGAAGGCGGTATCCAGCCCCGGTCCACCACGATCGCCGAGCCGTCGCCCTGCCGGAGTGGGGTGAGCACCTCGTACCCCACCCGCCCGCCGACCGTGCGACCACGGGCCAGGATCTCGCGCTCCCGGTCGTACACCCCGGTGATCATGACCCGCGACCACGCCGTGGTGGCCGGCGGCGCGCCACCACCCCCGACCGCCGGCGCGGGCAGGAGGTGACCGGCGGGGACCGGGGTGGCCACGGACGCCGCGTCGATGCGGGCGTTGATGTCGGACCGTTCGTGGAAGCGGTGGAGCTGCCAGCACCCGAGCGCGACCATGATCCCTGCCACCAGCGCCATGAGCAGGCCGACGCCCACCCACCGCGGCGTGCCAAGGAAGCGGTACACACGCCGAGGCTACCTGGGCGGGCCCGCTGACGACCTCGCGGATGGCTGATAACAGGTATCGTGCGGGGTCTCGGGCTCGGTTCGACTGGCATCCCTGAGGGCGGGAAGGAGCCACCGACGTGCGTGCTCCCGCGGAGGCGGCGAGATGACCGCGATCCCGCGCCTCGTGGTCTCGGCACCCTCGTCCGGGCACGGCAAGACCGCGGTCGCGATCGGGCTGCTGGCCGCGTTTGCCGGCCGGGGCCTGCGGACCGCGGGCTTCAAGATCGGTCCGGACCACATCGACGCCGCCTACCTCGGCCTGCCGACCGGCCGGGCCGGGCGCAACCTCGACCCGCAGCTGACCGGCGCCGAGCGGGTCGCGCCGCTGTTCGCCCATGGCGCGGCCGGCTGCGACCTGGCGGTCGTCGAGGGGACGATGGGGCTCTACGACGGCCTGTCCGGCCGCACCGACGTGGTGTCGACCGCGCAGGTCGCGGGTGCGCTGCGGGCACCGGTCGTGCTCGTCGTGGACGTCGCCGCGATGGGCCAGTCGGTGGCCGCGCTCGTGCACGGCTTCCGCGCCTACGACGAGGTGGTCTGGCTCGGCGGCGTGATCCTCAACCGGGTCGCCTCCGACCGGCACGAGCAGCTGCTTCGCGAGGCACTCGACGACATCGGCGTCCCCGTGCTCGGCGCGCTGCGCCGCCGCGCGTTGCACGCCACCGGGCCGGCCGCCCTGCCGGCCCGCACGCTCGGCCCGGTGCCGGTGGTCCACCAGAGCCTGGAGGCGGTACGTGCCGTCCGGCGGCTCGGCGAGGCCATTCTCGCCGCCGTCGACCTGGAGCGGGTGCTCGCGCTCGCCCGGTCCGCGCCGGCGCTCGGTGCCGAGCCATGGTCGCCGGGGGACGAGGCGCCGGGCGGCCGCCGACCGATCGTCGCCCTTGCCGGCGGGCCGGTCCACGGCTACGGGTACCCGGAGACCGCTGAGCTGCTGGCCGCCGCGGGAGCCGAGGTCGTCCGGGTGGATCCCCTGCGGGACGAGAACCTGCCGGACGGCACCGCGGCCATGGTCGTGGGTGGCGGGCTGCCCGAGTCGTACGCCGACGAGCTGTCCGCGAACGGCCGGCTCTCCGCGGCCGTGGCCGCCCTCGCCCGGGCCGGGCGCCCGGTTGTCGCGGAGGGTACGGGTCTCGTCTGGCTCTGCCGGCAACTGGACGGCCGGCCGATGTGCGGGGTCCTCGACGCCGAGGCGCGTACGACCGACCTGCTGGTGATCGGGTACCGGGACGCGACCGCCCAGTCCGCGTCCGTGGTCGGCCCGGCCGGCACCCGGGTCGTCGGGTACAAGCACCACCGCACGCAGGTCTCGCCGCGGGCCGGGTCCGTGGCGGCCTGGGCGTGGCCGGGCGGCCAGCCCGAGGGCTTCGTGTGGCGCGCGGTCCACGCCTCGTACCTGAGCCTGCACTGGGCCGGCTCGCCCGACCTGGCCCGCCGCCTCGTCGCCGCCGCGAGTGCCGACGAGATGCCGGCCGGGAACCTGTCGACGACCGTGCCCGCCAACCCGTCCGGCGTCGACCAGATCGTGGTCGAGGCCTCGTGAGCGGCGCGACGCCGGCATGAGCGGCCACGTCGCGGTCCGCCGGTTCCCCATGCTCACGGTCGCCACACCTCGGCTGACCGTACGGTCGCTGGAGGCGGACGACGCGCCAGAGGTCGCCGGCGTCTTCGCCGACAAGCAGACCCAGCGCTGGCTCCCGTTCCCCGCTGAATACGGGAACATCGAGGCGAAGTCGTGGTGTACCGAGATGGCGGCCGAGCGCCGCGACAGCGGCGCCGGCGACCACTACGGCGTCGTCCGGCGGGAGGACGGCCGGCTGGTCGGCTGCTTGTGGACGAAGCGTACCGACTGGGTCGCCCGGGTCACCGAGATCGCGTACGCGATCGCACCGGCCGTACGCGGCTTCGGGGTGGCCGCCGAGGCGGTCGACGCGCTCGCGATCGCGCTCATCCTGGAGCACGGATTCCAGCGCATCGAGCTGCGCGTCGCGCCGGGCAACGTGGCCTCGCGCCGGGTCGCCGAGAAGGCGGGCTGCACGTACGAGGGCCTGCTCCGCAACGCCGGGTACGTCCACAGTGGACGAGTCGACCTGGAGGTCTGGTCCCTGGTGGCGGCCGACCTGCATTGACATCGGGCCCGCCGCCGGCGAGCCCAGAGTCATCGGATCGCGGCCGACGGTGGGATGAACATCCGGGCCGGGCGGCCGGCCAGGCCCTCCTTCAGCGTTCGGGATACGGCCTGGACGGGCTTCTCCGCGTTTCCGTCGCCCGCGACGTGGAACGGGTTGTCCGGGTCGGCGAAGAAGCTCGCCGCCGCCAGCTCCGGCGTCATGCCGACGAACCACGCCGTGCGGGTGTCGTCCGTCGTGCCGGTCTTGCCGGCGACCGGCCGGCCCACGGCGCGGAATACCCCGGAGGCGGTGGACCAGCCGCCGCAGCCGCCGGCCGCGGCGCCGTACCCGGTGACGCACCGGGCCGCGTCGGCCGCGGCGCGCGCGACGTCCTCGGTGACCGCCTGGTGGCAGCGCGGCTTCGCGATCTCCACCTGGGCGCCGTTGATGGTCCACGTGGCCGGCGTCCCGTCCGGGTTGGAGATCGAGAGGACCGGCATCGCCTCGCAGTACAGCCCGTCACCGGCGATCGTCGCGTACGCGTTCGCCATCTCCAGCGGGGTCGTGTCGGCCACCCCGAGGGTGAACGCGCCCCAGCCGTTGATCCGCGCCGGGGAGGCCATCATCTTGTCCGTGTCCGAGCGCCAGGTGAGCCCGAGCCGCTCGGCCATCTTCACCGTCCGCTCGGCGCTGACCGCCTGCTCCAGCTGGACGAAGTAGGTGTTCACCGACTTGCCGAAGCCGGACCACATGGTCTGGTTGCCGGTCATGGCCCCGCTGGCGTTCGACGGGCACCAATGCCCGCCGTTGCACGCCGACAGCTCGTTGGGGCCGGTGAAGTACGCCGAGGTGTAGCGGAACGGGGCGTGGAACGTCTTGGACAGCTTCATGCCGGCGTCGAGGGCAGCGACCATCGTGAACATCTTGAACGTCGAGCCGGCCTGGTACCCGGGCAGGTCGCCGCCGCCCAGCAGGGGGAGGACCGTGTTCGGGTAGTTGCCGGGGATCTTGCTGCGCTTGTCCGGGTCACTGTGCAGGCCGTTGTGCGTCTGGTCGAGCGAGTACACCCGGTTCACCGCCATGGCCTTGACGAGCCCGGTACGCGGTTCGACCGCCACCAGGCCCTGGGCGTACCGGCTGTTGGTCGACTCGCCCTCGATGACCGCATGCTGGGCGACCGCCTGGATCTGCGGGTCGAGCGAGAGCACGATGCGGTACCCGCCCCGGCGCAGCTGGTTCTCCCGCTCGGCCACGTTCTTGCCAAATGCCGGCTGCGAGATCCACCAGTTCTTCAGGTAGTCGCAGAAGAAGCCCCAGTCGTTGTACTGCCTCGGCACCGAGATGCAGTCGTTCGGCGGGCTGGTCAGGTGCAGGATGACCGGCTGCAGCTTGGCCGCCAGACCGGCGTCGGGGGAGAGGTACTGCAGGTCGACCATCCGGTCGATCACGTAGTTGCGCCGGTCCGTCGCCGCGGTGCGGTCGCTGGACGCCGGGTCGTACGTCGAGGGCGCCTTGACCACGCCGGCGAGCATGCTGGCCTCGGGGAGGGTGAGATCCTTCGGCTTCTTGGAGAAGAAGACCTCGGCCGCGGCGAAGATGCCGTAGGCGCGGTGGCCGAAGTAGGCGGCGTTCAGGTACCGCTCCAGGATCTCCGCCTTGGACATGCGCTTCTCGAGCTCGACCGCCAGCCGCATCTCGCGGATCTTGCGGCCCGAGGTCTGCGCGGTGGCGGCGCGTACCTGGGCCGGCGTGTCGGCGCTGTCCCGCAGGGCGGCCCGCACGTACTGCATGGTCAGCGTGGACGCGCCCTGGGCAACCTCGCCGTTTTGCTGGTTGGCGACGAACGCGCGGGCGACGCCCCGGGCATCGACGCCGTGGTGCTGGTAGAACCGGGCGTCCTCACTGGCCACGATGGCCTGCAGGATGTACGGCGACATCTCGCTCATCGGCGTGTACTTGCGGTGCTCCTCGTAGAACGTGGTCAGCAGCGTCGTACCGTCGGCTGCGTACACATAGGAGGTCTGCGCCGACGGCACGATCTTGAGCTGGTCGGGGAGGTTGTTGATGAGATCCGCACCGGCCTTGGTGCCCAGCCCGGTGACCGCGGCGAGCGGATACGCCACCGCGGCGACGATGACGCCGGAGATCAACCCGGCGCGAACAATGGTGGCAACGCGGCCGGTGGCCCTGAGGGTGCGGCTCGTCATCACCACAAGATAGGATATTACGGGTATGTCAGGACACAGAACGTGGATCTGAGTCGCAACCGGGCCGGGCGGGCGGCTAACGGTGCCGGCGCGACCGCCAGGGTGACCCCGTGACGCTGTACCCCCTCGCCCTGCGGCTCGACGGCAAGCGGGTGCTGGTCGTCGGCGGTGGCACCGTAGCGACCCGGCGGGTACCGGCCCTGCTCGCCGCCGGCGCCGATGTCGTGCTCGTCTCGCCGGACCTGACCCCTGCATTGCGCGCGTTGGCCGACGCCGGCCGCCTGCGCTGGGTCGCCCGGCACTTCAAACCGTCCGATGTGGACGATGCCTGGCTGGTACACGCCGCGCTGGACGACCGCGCGGCGGCCGGTTCGGTGAGCGCGGCCGCGGCCGAGCGGCGGGTGTTCTGCGTACGGGCCGACGACCGGCATGCGGCCACGGCCTGGACGCCCGCGGTCGCCCGGCACGGCCCGGTGACCGTGGCCGTGCTCGGCGGTGGCGATCCGCGCCGCGCGATGGCGGTACGCGACCAGATCCGGGAGCTGCTGTCCGGGTCGCCGGCGGTGAAGATGATCGGCTCGTCGACGGTGGCGGCGATGATCGCCTCGATGGCAGCGGTTCGG
>JAEHDK010000180.1 GCA_016880465.1 Micromonosporaceae bacterium | reverse complement strand
GTTTCTCACGCAGTTCGAATGTGTCGTTCAGTGCCAAGATGGCGAACTCGGCCGCCGCCTCGCAGGGCACACCTTCGAATGTGTAGTCGTCCACATGTATACGGCAGAGGGGGAAACCATCGGCCACCGCTACCGCCACATTCGGCTTCGCCTGGTCTGGCGCGAAGATCCACAAGTCGGCCAAGGCCGGTTCTCCGTACGTGTTTAGCTTGGGTGGGTGGCGGGGTCTGGTGGGAGCCAGGGGCCGGTGGTGAACAACGTGGTGAGGACGTCGAGGAGGTCTTCGCCGTGTTTACTCGCGGTGGACAGATAGGAGCGCAAGGTGGCGAAGTCCGCCAGTCCTTGCAGGGATCTCCACGTCGCGCTGATCTTCAGTTGCAGCTTCGTGGGTCGAAGATCACGCTCACTTTGATTGTTCGAAAACCAGACCGCCGTGTCGGTCGTGAACCGCAGGATCTCCTGCGCGTCGCGGGCGAAGCGGTTGACCAGCTTCGCCGCCTTCGACGCCGGCCGCCCGGCGTTGGCCTCCCGCCCAGAAGACAACGCCCCGGCGTACGCCGAGCGGATGAAGCTGACCTGGTCCTCATCGAGAGTGCTGCGCCCGGCCGCTGCGGCGGCGGTCATCATGTCCTTGGCGATCAGCAGCGTGTTCGCCATCGCCTCGGCCCACTCCTGCCCGACCGGGTCCGACTCGTGGACACCTTTGAGTGCCCGGAGCAGGTGCGCGCCGCATTCGGCGTGGGTGGCGGTGGCGATGTGGTCGTAGCCGGCGTAGCCGTCACGGACAAGGACGCCGGTGAAGCCGACCAGCACCCCACCGGCGTCGATGTCGGCCTTGGACCGGCTGCCCGCGTGCAACAACGTCAACCGGTCGGTACACGCCACATGCACGTACTTCCAAGCCCCATCGACCCAGGCGGGAGTCTCATCGGCACCGATCACCGCCGCCGCGCGCAGCAACACCCTCACCCGATCAACGAACGGCCCCAACCGGTCCACAGCCTCCCGGACCGCGGCCAGCACCGTGCCCGGCGCCACCACCAGCCCACACAACACGCCCAACGCGTGGGTGAGGCGCCCGAACGGCAGGAACTGCGCACCGCGCAGGTACACCATCCGGGCCTTGGCGCCCGGCCCGAACTGGACCCGGCCGTTCACCCCCGCCGGGGCCTCGCCGCTGGTGACCGTGTCACAGTCCGGGCAGATCAGCGACTGCACCTGGTACTCGGTGACATACGGCTTCGGCGCCGGTGCCACCTCGAACACCTGCCGGCGCTGCCGGGCGAACTCGGCCGCACCGGCCAGATCATGGGCGCACTTCCCACACACCGACGGCGGGCACACGATCGTCTCATCAGGATCGTCAACGAGCATCCTCGTCGCCCCGGGCGCACCCCGAGGCTTACCCCGTTTTCCCGTAGACCCCGACGATGACGAGCGTTTCGCCCGATCAAGGCCATCCGACGACGGCGGCTTCGAACTGTTCGTCGAGTCCATGCCCAACCGGCGACGCAACTCCGCGACCTCGGACCGCAACGCCGTAATCACCGCGTCCCGCTCATCGATCCGCGCAGCCTGTTCCCCGACCAGCACGGCCAACTCGTCATACGACGGGCGCGGCGGCAGGGAATCGGACACCCGGGCACTATGCCACACCAAACCCCCGCCGTCGATCAAGGAGCATCACACCCACAGCGCGAACCCTGGAGCACTGCCACACCCGCAGGTCAAGCACGCACCACAGGCCCAGCCAGACCGCGACCCGAGCTAAATACGTACGATGGATGAGATCCACGGCGTCAAATCCGCTGAAGAGCATGCAGATTCCTGAAGTGGATTTCGGCAGCGCTTGACGAGGGTGTTCTGCCAGACGCGTTCGTGGGTTCAAGATATGCAGAAGCAACCGCTTTGAAGAGCGCTGGCAGCGTGCAACGTCAGGCCAGGTTTGGGGCAAGGGGCGCCGGACTATCGCTTTGGTGAGCGGGGTTGATGAAGCGGCTCAACG
>JAEHDK010000179.1 GCA_016880465.1 Micromonosporaceae bacterium | reverse complement strand
GCATCGCCGCCCATTCTCAGATCGAGCGCTGGTACGTCCGGAAGGCCCGGGTGGCCAGGAACGCCAGGACCGTGGCCGCTGCGACCAGCAGACCGAGCCGACCGCCGACAACGCTCCAGTCCGGGCTTCCGCTCAGCGCCTCGCGGCTGGCCACCACGGCCCAATCCACCGGGTTGAACCGCGCGACGCCCCGTACCCATGCTGGGGCGAGCCGGGTGTCCATGATCCCGGAGGACAGGAACTGCAGCGGCAGGACGATGAACTGACTGATGCCGATCAGCGCCTCCTGCTGGCGTACGAGCAGAGCAACCGCGTTGGAGAACGCCGCGATGATCATTGCGATCATTGCGGCAGCGAGCAGGGTGACCGCGATCCCGGCACCGCCGCCGTCGAAGCGCGCACCGGCGGCGTACGCGATCCCCAAGATCACCAACGTCTGCAGCAGGGTGGTGATCGCCTGGTAGGTAAGGGTCCCGGCGATCATCGAGCCCCGGCTTATCGGGGAAGTGAGCAGCCGGTCCATCACCCCGCGGTTCATGTCCTCGATGTAGACCGTGCCCGACCAGCCGCTGTTGAACAGCGCAGTCATGACGATCACTCCGGGTGTGATGAACTCCAGGTACGAGCCGGCCGGCGCGAACCCGGGGATATGGATCACGTTCTTGAACAGCTGGCCAAAGAGCAGCAGCCAGATGACCGGTTGGATCAGCAGGAACCCGAAGTACGCCGGCTGCCGGCTGAGCGTCCGCAACAGCCGCCCGGTCAGAAAGCCGGAGTGAGTGATCGACACAGTGGTCACTTGTCGTCCTCCTTGAACGTGCGGCCGACGTGGCTGAGGTAGACGTCGTCCAGGGACGGGCGGGCGACTGTCACCGAGGCGACCGGGACCCCGGCGTCGTCGAGCGCGGCAAGCACGGCGGGCACCATGGCGGCGCCGTGGTCGGCCCGGGCGATGAGGCTTGCCCCCTCGACCGTCGGGTACGAGAGTCCGTCGAGCTTGCCCAGGAGCGGCGCGGCCCGGCCGGCGTCGCGCTTCTCCGCGAGCTCGACGTGGACCCGGTCACCGCGCAGCGCGCTCTTCAGCTCGTCGGGCGGGCCCTCGAGCACTACCCGGCCGTGGTCGACGATCGCGAGTCGGGCGGCGAGCCGGTCGGCCTCCTCGAGGTAGTGCGTGGTAAGCAGCACGGTGGTCTGCTCACCGGTGGCTTCCCCAGAAGCAACTCGCTCGATCTCGGCCCACATCTCGGCGCGCGCCTCCGGGTCGAGGCCGGTGGTCGGCTCGTCCAGGAAGAGCACGGCCGGTCGGTGCATCAGCCCGATCGCCACGTCGAGCTTGCGGGCCATGCCGCCGGAGTAGGTACGGGCGAGCCGGTCGCCGGCCTCCGCCAGCCGGAACCGCTCGAGCAGCTCGCCGGCGCGCCGGCGCGCGTCCCTCCCGGACATGCCCTGCAGCCGACCAGCGAGCACGAGGTTCTCCCGACCGGTCGCCATCGGGTCGCTCGACGACTTCTGCGACACCAGGCCGATCGCCCGGCGTACCTGCTCCGGCCGGCGCGCGACATCTATGCCGGCGACCTCGGCGGTACCCGAGTCGGGGCGGGACAGCGTGGTGAGGATCTTGACAGTGGTGGACTTGCCGGCCCCGTTCGGGCCGAGCAGGCCGAAGACGGTGCCCGCGGCGACCTCGAGGGAAAGCCCGTCGAGCGCCCGGACCGGCGGCTTGCCGGGGTACGTCTTGACCAGGTCGATGCCGCGCAGCGCCACGGCGGGTGATGTCGCTGTCGGGGCCGGAGGCCGCGATGAACCTGTAGTGGTGGTGGACATGGATCGACTCCCTTGTGGTGAGGGGAGCCGGAGCCGCGGGCGCCGTATCGTGGTGACTGCGCCGGGGGCGACCGCGGTCGGCTCCGGGTGGTACCCGGCCGGGTGTTGCCGCACCCGGCCGGGCGCTTTGTTCTATCGGCGGACGCGCCGATCGGTTACTCGGGTGGCAGCAGCACGCGCCCCTCCTCTCCGAGGTGGCGCACCGGATCGGCGAAGATCGCCTCGAGCGACATGCCCTCGGCGCGCAGCTCGTGGAGCCGCGCCCAGGCCTTGACGCCGGGGAACGTGCCGGCCCGGAGGTCAGCGACCGTCTTCTCGACGAACTCCAGCTCGGCGGCGAGCATGTGCCGCCGGTACAGGCTCTCGATCAGGAAGAGGTCCACAAGACCCTGCTGGCGCGCCTGCTCGTGCATCGCGTCGACGGCGCGCAGCTCGACCTTGAGACGATCGGCCCGAATGCCGAGCAGCCGGGCAACGACATCCGGCGGGAGCCCGGGCATGAACGCGAGCCCGGCCTCCAGCGACAGGTACTCCTTGACCGGGGTGGAGAGCAGCTCGGCGAGCCAGTCCTCGAACTCGTCGAGCCCGGCCTGGGTGATCGCGTAGACCGTACGCTCCGGGCGCTTGCCCGCCCGCGCGGTTTCCCGGGGCTCAATGAGGCCGTGCCGTTGCAGCGCCTCGACGACCGAGTAGAGCGAGCCGTAGTTGAGCTTGATGCTCTGTTCCTTACCTCGCTCGCGGAGCGTTGAGGAGATCTCGTAGGGATGCATCGGCCGCTCCGCAAGGCAGCTCAGCACCGCCAGGGCCAGCGGGTTGCTCACCCTCCGTCGCGCCATCGCCCAGCTCGCTTCCTACTCGCTCGCGGTGTATTACTCGATTCCGAGTATCCTGCGCCGGTCACTCGTTGTCAAGTTAACCCGAGGGCGTGCGGCCGGCGCCGGACCGGCACTGGGCAGGGCGGTCGAAGCGGGAGAGTACGGCGCAGTTCCTGGCGGACGAGATTGGGTCGCCGCGGGCGTAGCCGACCAGGGCGGTGGTGAGCCCCTCGGGTACGTCGGCGAGCACGCCGTCGGCCCAGTCGCACAGCGTGTCGGCGTTGAGCCGGGCGTACTGGCCGAACGCCACCACCTCGACGACACCGGCGGTCTTGAGCTGGGCGGCGACCTCGGCATCGACCACCGCCACTCCCTCGCCCGCATCATCCGCGAGGTGGCGGAAGCCCAGGCGGCCAAGGGTTCCGGGCAGCGGTTCGCCGACCGGTTCGCCGCGGTCCACGCACCAACCATGCTGGGCGTCGCCGCGTTGGTGGCGGTCGGGCCGCCGCTTCTGGTCGGGAACTGGCGTGGGTGGTTCTACCGGGGCCTGGTCGTGCTCACCGTGTCCTGCTCCTGTGCCCTGCTGATCTCGGTGCCGGTGTCGGTGGTCACCGCGGTGGCCCGGGCCGCCGCCGCCGCGGCGGTGGAGGCGGCCAGCGAACACTCCTCGTCGCGGCAATCGTCCGGGGCGTCCGGGGTCGCGGTCTGCCGGCTCATCGACCAGCACATCCTCGCCGCCCGCCGCGACGGCGACCGGGTCTACTACCGCATCGCCGACCCGTGCGTCATCAGCCGCCGGCGACGGCTTGGGAACTCGAGCGCAGGGCTACGACGAACCGCAAGGACGCCAACCCGGCTCAGTGAAACGCTTCGTTGTGTACGACGGCGACCGGGCACTGCGCGTGATGCACGAGGGTGTACCGGACCGAGCCGCCGAGCAGGCCACGCATTCCCCCGTGCCGGCCGCTGCCGACGACGATGAGGTCGGCATCGGTGGTCGCGGCGAGCAGCTTGCGGTCGGGATGGCGACTGTGGACAAGGACCGGCTTGACCGGCACGTCAGGGCACTTGTGCCGCCAGCCGGCCAGCGCCTCCTCGAGCTTGGTGGCGGCGTCCCGTTCCGCATCCGCGAGACTGCCGCCGGGTGGGGCTACGGTACCCAGGTCCGCCGGGCGCGGGTGGCCCCACACGAGCGTCGCGTGTACTGGCACGCGTCGTAGGGCGGCTTCCTCGAACGCGAACCCGACCGCCGGGTCGCAGCCGGCCGAGCCGTCCACGCCGACTACGACACACCGGGCGGTGGGCTCGTACCGGTCACCTCGCACGACCACGATAGGGCCGTGACCGCGACAGGCCACCTGGCTGCTCACCGATCCGGCCAGCGGACCGGCATGCTCACCGACTCCCCGGATCCCCACGACGGTCAACGCGGCGTGGGCGGACGCCTCGACGAGAACTGTTCCGGGTGTACCGCGCACCACCTGGACGTCGACCGCGAGGCCAGGGTAACGCGGCAAGACGCGGGCGCGCGCATCGGCAACCAGGGCCCACTCGCTCCACCCGCCCGCGCCCGCGACGTGCATGATGCGTAGCGGCAACCGGCGGAGAGCCGCTTCGGCGGCCGCCAGGCCGACCGCGTGCAGGGCACCCCGCGAGCCGTCCACGCCGACCAGCACCGGGCGTTGCTCGTACGACGACATCGGGGTCTCCTACTCGTGTGTTGTGGTCCGCGCGGGGTTGCGGTAGGGGACCACGACGTCCGTGCGCCAGCGGGTGGGGTCGGGCTCCGCGAAGGGGTCGGTGTAGTAGACCTCCCAATGCGGACCGGCCGGCTCGCATCCGTGGTTGTCGAGCCAGGCGCGGCACGCCAGGTACGCCCGCCCCAGACCGTCGTACGATCCCCAGTGGGTAGTCACCGCGGCCGGACCGTCCGGCAGCGTCGAGGGCTCCACCAGCCCGTCACCGGCGATCTCGTGCGGCACCGGGAATCCGGCCTCGACAGCCACGACGTCACCGACGACCGTATGGCGGGCGAACGGTGGCCCGGCCGCGGCGGTGCCCGTCCGGGCCAGGTAGTCCTGCACAGTCCGGTACACACCGGCGAACCACGCGGGCAACTCGTCGGATGGCATCTCGCCGCGGACCACGGCCGTATACCGGTCCGTCAGGACCCGTGTCGTAATGACGTATGTCAGGGTCGCGTTCATCGCCATCACCTACTCAGGATGCTGGCCTAGGCGGACTCCTCCACCCGGGCATCCGGACCGGGGAACACAAGTGCTTCGTGGTCGTCGTCCAGCCATCGAACGACATACGGTGGCGTGCCGTCTGCGTGGCGTACTTCCGTGATGACGCCGACGCGGCGGTGGTCACCGACGTGAGTGCCCTCCAGGACGAGGCGGTCGCCTCGACGTGCCTTCATCGCGCCCTCCGAGTCGTCAGATCCGTCGCCTCTCCATCCGGACGCTACGGCCGCGTTCGAGGTCGGGGCAGGGTCGTACGCCCTGGGTCGGCGGGACGGCCGACCCTGTGCCGGTCACCGCCGATTGGTGCGCTTCCATCCGGTGACCTTGCCGAAGGTCCGTGCCGGAAGGTGGCGCCCCGGTGGAAGGAGGGAACAGGACCTCCTCAGCGCGACGGAAGTCATCACAAGACCGAAGGCGCATCGATCAATTGTCGTCTCGTTGTCCCTCGGACTCCTCCGGCTCCCTCTGCGTCGTGTACTTCGAGGCGCGACGGTGGTGCGTCTGCCAGTAGACTTCGCTGCTCAGATAGCGCACGAGCGGCTTCTCGTTCGGCACCGGTCGCTCCGGGTGGGCAACAACATCGCGTTGCGCCTCCCTGGCGGCCTCGTAGTCTTCCTTCTCGTCCATACCCTCACGATCGGCCGGTGCGCCCTGCCGCGGCAGGATCGATGTACCCGTCGGCACCGGGACGAGCGGCTCGGTTAGTAACCTCCGGCGGTCGTGAGGAGCGGCGGCG
>JAEHDK010000178.1 GCA_016880465.1 Micromonosporaceae bacterium | reverse complement strand
GGTCAGCTCCACGACCACCATGTCCGCGACCCGCTGGACGCCGGCCGCCCGGGAGTTGCTGAGAATCGTCATGCCCCGGTTCCGGAAGACCTGCTCGATCGCCGTCGCCGCGTCGACGTCCTCGTGCGGCATGACCCGGTCGCGGCTCGACACGAGCGTGACGTCGACGCCCATTGCGAGGTACGCACTGGCGAACTCGGCACCGGTGACGCCGGACCCGACGACGACCAGGTGCTCCGGCAGCTCGGGCAGGTCGTACACCTGCCGCCAGGTGAGGATCCGCTCGCCGTCGGGCTCCGCCCCGGGCAGCACGCGCGGGGTCGCACCGGTCGCGAGGAGCACCGAGTTGGCGTCGACTGGGTACGAAGAGTCACCGCGCTCGGGGTAGATCCGTACCCGGTGAAGGTGACCGAGCGTATCCTCCCCGAGCCTGGCGCGACCCGCGACGAACGACACGCCCGCTTTGATCAACTTCGCGTGCACGTCGGCCGACTGGGCGAGGGCGAGCGACTTGACCCGCTGGTGCACCGCCTGGGCGTCCACCGTCACCGCGTCCAGGCCGTCCGAGTAGATCCCGAGCTCCTCCGTGTCCCGGTACCCGGTCACCGCCTCTGAGCTGGCAATGAAGGTCTTGCTCGGCACGCAGTCGTGCAGCACGCAGGCGCCGCCGGCACCCTCCGCCTCGATCACGGTCACCTCGGCGTCGAGCTGCGCGGCGACCAGTGCCGCCTCGTACCCCGCCGGTCCACCACCGATGATCAGAACCCGGCTCACGGTGTTATGCCCCCTAGTCGACGCCGACACGCACGGTCGTATTCTGCACGACACCCCGACCGGGCTATCGTCATCGCCGTGCGTCTCTACGCAGCGTATGGCTCGAACCTGGACCCGGCTCGCATGCGGGCCTACTGTCCGCATTCGCCGATGATCGACACCGGCTGGCTCGAAGGCTGGCGCCTGACCTTCGCCGGCGAGGCCGAGCTGGGCTGGGAGGGCGCGGTCACCACTATCGTCGAGTCGCCCGGTGACCGCGTGTTCGTCGCGCTGTACGACGTACACCCGCGCGATGCGGAGGGGCTCGACGAGGTCGAGGGCGTCTCCGCCGGCACGTACCGCAAGCTGCACGTACGCGTCGCCACGCTGGACGGCGACGTGACGGCCTGGGTGTACGTGTTCGCCGGGTACGAGGGCGGGCTGCCGACCGCGTGGTACCTGTCCGAGATCGCCAACGCGGCGGAGAAGGCCGGTGCCCCGCAGGACTACCTCGACGCGCTGCGTACCCGGCCGACGCGGACGGCCTCGCCGTAACGGACCCGGTCACCCGCCGCCCGGGTGCCCGACGCCCGCGAGCATGGACTCCAGCAGCCCGACCAGCTCGACCCGCTCGGCCGGGTGCAGGCAGCGGTACGCCTCGCCGGCGACCCGGTCGGTGAGCGCATCGACCCAGGCCCGCTTGCGCATCAGGGGCTCGAACGCCGGATAGGGCGGCGGCCAGCCGTAGGC
>JAEHDK010000177.1 GCA_016880465.1 Micromonosporaceae bacterium | reverse complement strand
CTGCCCCGACATCACCTGGCACGCCGGCGCCCAATACCGCGGCGCCCGCATCTGGGTCGACCGGCGGCGCAGCCCATCCGAGGCCGCGCTCACCCTGGCCGAACGGCTGCTGACGTGCGCCACCTGCCGCTGCCGGCAGCCCGTCACCCTCACCGACGACCGGCCTGGCTGCCGCTGGCGTCTCATCGGGCAACGTTGGGAACCAGGCTGCGACGCCCCACCCGTGCATGTCGACGGGCCGCGCGGCGACCACGCCGCCATGACCCGGGCTATGGCCCAGCCGGCGAACCGGGCCGAACGCCGCCGCGCCGAACGGGAAAGGCGGTCCGATGGATAGCCGGCCCGACCCGATCCGGTGCCGCCGGCACGGCTGCACCAACACCTACCGCGCCCGCGGCCACACCACCGCCGCCGAGCAGCAGCAGATGGCCCGCGCCGCCGGCTGGCGGCTCGGCACCCGACCGGACGGCACCCCCGACGCGATCTGCCCGTCCGATGCCCGGCCGGATCCCGAGCTCGTCGCGCTGTGTCGAGAACTGGAGCGGCGATGAGTAGCGCCAGCGCGACATCGCACCCCGTCCTAGTCGAGACGCTCTGCCTCGCAGTGCCGCTCTGGATCCGGGAGCTGCTGCGGCTCCGCGGTGAAACGCGGACAGTCCAGGCCCAGCAATGGGCCCGCCGCGCTGCTGACTCGGTTGCCTCGAAGGGCGACATCCTTCAGTACGGCTCCAAGAAGTGCGGCACGGTCGCCGACGTGTTCAACGACCTGGCCCGTGGTCTGGCGGCGCTCGCGCTCAGCCCCGGTGGTGTGCTGTTCGCCGGCACGCACTGGTGTGTCGAGCACCCCGGCGGGTACGCCTCCGACTCCATCACCGAACTGGACTGTCAGCGGTCCGGGTACGACCCAGCGCCGCGGCCAGCCGTCACCATCGCAACAACGGGGATGCTATGAACGCCACCCAGCAGGCGCTTACCGGCGACACGCCCCACGACGCGGGCCTGTGGCCCCGCTACGTCACCGGCGGCGCCATCGACCACGCCCAGTGGCTGCGTGCCCGCGCCGAAAGCCAGTTCGTCGGCACATGCAGGCGCTGCGGCGACTACCTCGTCCCCGACCCGCCCGCAGAGCTGGCCGGCCGTACCGACTACACCGCACGCTGCCGGCGCGCTGAGGAATGCGGCTACGAGCTTGCCGCGCCCGGCGGCCGGGTCATGCGGCACTCGGGTAGGCGGTCCGACCAGCCCGGCAAGCCACCGAAAACCAAGAGCACCGATGCGACCTTCCCGGTGCGGCCATGACCGATCGTCGACGCTTCGGCGACCGTGAGCGAGCCGCCTTGTACGTGGCGGCCGATGGCCGCTGCACGGAGTGTGGCAACGAGCTGGCGCCCGGCTGGCATGCGGACCACGTCGACCCCTACTCGGCCGGTGGTCCGACCGACGTCATCAACGGGCAGGCGCTCTGCCCCCCGTGCAATCTGAAGAAAGGATCAGGGCGAGTGGCCCAACTACGTGCATGGCAGACCGAGGCGCTGGAGAGGTTCCTGCGGCGTTCTGCTGACTTCCTTTGCGTGGCCACCCCGGGCGCCGGAAAGACCAGTCTCGCCCTGGCTGCCGCCGAGCGACTGTTGGCCAGCGGCGAGGTAAGAAAGATCATCGTCGTGGTGCCGACGTCGCACCTGCGCGGCCAGTGGGCAGCTGCGGCCCACCGCGACTTCGGCATCCAGCTTGACGCCAAGTTCACCAACCCGACCGGCAAGGTGGCCGACGACTTCGATGGCATCGTGGTCACATACCAGTCGGTCGCGGCGGCCGCGCTGCTGTATCGGATGCTGGCCACTCGAACGCCGACGCTGGTCATCCTCGATGAAATACACCACGGCGGAGATGAGCTGACATGGGGTAGGTCGCTGGTCGAGGCATTCGGCGAAGCCAAGCGGCGTCTCCTGCTCTCCGGCACGCCGGACCGGACCGACGGCAACCCGGTCCCATTCGTGCGGTACGGCGAGGACGGCAAGTTCGTCGCCGACTACTCCTATGACTACGGCCAGGCGCTCGCCGACCGACAGGGCATCGTCCGGCAGATCGCGTTCCCGGCATTCGACGGCGAGGCGCGATGGCTGGATGCTAGCCGGATCGAGTCGAGACTGCTTTCCGACGTCGATGAGGACAGCCGGGCCAAGGCGCTAAGTTCGGCTCTCCTGCCCGATGGCCCATGGATGGAGTCGGTGCTGCGTGAAGCAGACAAGGAACTGACCCGCCATCGTGAGTTGGTGCCCGACGCGGGCGGCCTCATCGTCGCGGCCGACCAGTTCAAGGCGGCCAAGTACGCAAAAATGATGGAGCGCATCTGCGGCGAGCCAGTCGCTCTAGCGATCAGCGACGTCGCCGGCTCATCACAGGTGATCACCAACTATGGAGCCGGGTCGGGCCGGTGGCTCGTGGCCGTACGGATGGTCTCTGAAGGCATCGACATCCCGCGGCTGGTCGTCGGCGTGTACGCGACGAACACCAGCACCGACCTGTTCTTCCGCCAGGTCGCGGGCCGCTTCGTGCGCACCCGCACCCCGGATGACGAATCGTGCGCCACGCTGTTCATCCCGTCGGTGCAGCCTCTGGTCTCGTACGCGGCGGACATCGAGCGGACGATTCCCAAGGCCCTGAGGGAAGCTGAAGAGCGGGCGAAGCGTGAAGCTAAGGGGGACGGAGCATCTCAACTTGAGATCGACATGGTGGTACCCCTGGCCGCGTCTGAGGCCGTGCACCTAGCCACGATCCTGTCGGGCGAGTCGTTTGCTGACGCGGAGCTGCGTCGTATGGCGGAGGTGGGCCTGCTGGCCGGCATGCCGCCGAGCGTGACGCCAGTCCAGATCGCGCGGCTCGCGCGTCTGCTTGGTGCTGGGCAGACTGTGGCCACGGCGCACGTCGAGATCCCGAAGCGTTCCCTCGGCGATGAGAAGTCGATCGTCCGCAAGGATCTTGCTCGGCGTGTCAGCTACCTGGCCCGGCTGGTCGACCGACCGCACTCGCACCTCCACGCCGACCTCAACCGGGCTTGCGGCGACACGATCCCCACTGCCTCGCTGAACAGCTTGCATAAGCGCCAGGCCATCGTCGAGCAGTGGATCGGGAACCAGGACACATTCGGATCATCTGAGGCCGTGCGATGACAGTCAGGGCCGATCCACTACGTGCGCGCGGCTCGGACGTAGCGATGCTCTCCGACACCTTGCGCCGGGGTGGATCGGCTCTGGAGTCCGTACCACACCAGATCAAGGCGCTGCTGCGATCCGGTGACTGGAGGCATTTCGTAACCAAGCTCGGCAAGGACGTGCAACATCAGCGATACGTCGACTTCGTTACCGAGCCGCCACTGGCTGGATTGGGCACGACGCCCGAGATGGTCTCTCGTCTTATCGAAGACGATGCAGAAGCCGTGCGGCTTCACCGGGAAGAACTTAAGGGCACCCGTAATAATATTACGGGTAAGCGAGGGACGCGACGAGACTACGCACTTGAGCGGCTTGAGCGGGACGCACCCGAACTCCATGCAGACGTCGTAGCAGGCCGGCTATCTGCGCATGCCGCGATGGTGCAGGCCGGCTACAGTCCGCCGATCTTTACCGTTCGGGCCGACTCGCCGACGACGATTGCTGCCTCATTGCGCCGCCGACTAGCCCCCGACCAACTGGCCGAGCTGGCCCGGTTGCTGACGGAGGACTGATGGCTCGTATCCGCTCCGTGAAGCCAGAGCTTCGCACGTCCGAGGTGGTGGCCGGCTGGCCCATCGAAGTCCGGTACTTCTGGGTGCTGCTATGGGGGTACCTTGACGACTTTGGCCGTGGCCTCGACGTGCCCAAGACGATCGCCGGTGACTGCTTCCCACACGACGGCAAGATCGGCGCCACGGCCGTGGACCGGTGGCTCGACCTGATCGCCGGTAGCAAGGTCGACCCGGACAAGGACCCGCCGATCTGCCGCTACGAAGTCGACGGCCGTCGCTACATCCACTGCGTCAACTGGCGGGAGCACCAGCGGCCGAACCGGCCGACACGATCACGTCTGCCGAAGTGCCCAATCCATGAGTCGCTCAGTGAGCCGCTCAGTGAGCCAGTCAGTGAATCTGCATTGACTGGCTCACTGAGCGGCTCACTGAGCGACTCAGTGCTGGGAGCAGCGGAGCAGGGGAGCAGGGGAGCAGAGGAGCAGCAGCGGCCGCTCGGTGAGCGGCTCAGTGCCGCTGCCGCAATCATCATCAATGCCACCCAAGCCGAACCGGCCGAGGCCGAAGCGCTGGCCCAGTGGATCGACCGAGAACGCCGACCACGCAACCTCGCCGGCCTCGTCAACGCGCTTGCCCGCGGCCCGGACCTCGCCGGCATGCTCGCCGAGCAGCGCGACCGCACCGGCCGAGGCGACACCGCCACCGCCATCGTGAAGCTGCGCAAGGGGTCGCCATGCGAGCACGGCGAGCCCGGCGGCGCCTCGCCGCATCCGACCACCGGCCAGCCGCTGTGCCCGCTGTGCCGCCGAGCAGCTCGCCGTACAGGAGGAACCTGATGACCGGTGAACAGACCTGGCCGATCGTGTGCGCCACCGGCCACCGGCCGCAACACCTACACCCGGCCTTGCACAAGTGGGTGCAGGCCCAGCTCGGGTACGTCGTGCGGCGACTGCGCGACTGTCACGGCACCACCACCGCGATCTCCGGCATGGCGCTCGGCGTCGACCAGTGGTGGGCGTGGGAGGCGGTCGTCGCTGGGCTGGACCTGTGGGCGTACGTGCCGTTCCCGCAGCAGCCGGCGCCGTGGCGGCCGGACGACCGGGCACGGTGGCAGTGGCTCATCGAGCACGCCTCGCGGGTGAAGACGTTCGGTCGTGACGTGGACGTGCGGATGCTGCACGCCCGCAACGACGGCATGCTTGCTGACTCGGCCGCGGTGGTGGCGGTGCACCGGCCGGGCAAGGTGGACGGCGGCACCGCCACGACCCTGCGCAAGGCCCGCTCTCGGCGGATGCCGGTCATCCTGGTCGACCCGGACTCGCGGACCGTGACGTGGCCTGCCCCTCCGGAGTCGGGGCTGTTCCCGCTGGCGGTGGCCCGTGGCACCTGTTGATGTCATATTCGCCGCGATCGCCGCGCCGCTGGACGACCGGCTCAGCCTGAACGACCGGGATGTGATGGCCGCCATCGCCCGGTGGCCCGCCCGCGACCTGACCGACGTGGTACGTGAGGGCGACATCACGCTTGATGCGTTGTGCCGGCGGGTCAGCCTTCCGCGTCCGTATGTCTTCTACTGCGTGGCCCGGCTTGAGGACCTGGGCTACCTGCCGATCGGGGGGATCAGGTGACGAACGAACCAGCCATGGTGGACAGTCGGTATCCATGTTTCTGGTCCGACGACTTCGACATGGACCTACCCAAGGTCCTGCCCCGGCTAGATGAGGCGCTCGCCGACCTAGCCGACACATCACTGTGGACCCACGGCGGCGAGTCGCATGGACGGCTGAATCACCCCTCGGTGTGGGGCGCCCGGAATGGCCTCGGGTCCGAGGCGTTCTTCGGCACCACCGCGGAGGCGACCGGCAAACCCGACTGGTACTACACCAGCCAGCCGGTCATCGAATGCACCTGGCGCGAGGCCGTCCGGGACGCCTGGCCACACACCTACACCGTCCTCGTCGACAGCACCCCGGTGTGGAGCGCCGGCCGGTGGCTGCGCCACTTCAACTGGCTGATGTTCGACCTGCGCGGCTGGTCCCGGCTGCCTGATGGAGCGGCGGACCGGCTGCGCGGCGAGGTCCTGGCCAGCCTGCACCGCGCGACCGCCGACTTGCGGCAGGTCCTCGCGCTCGCCGACCCGCCGGAGGTACCAGCATGACTGATCTCTACTACCACCGCGATGACCAGGACGAGCTTGTCGTGTGCGGCAGGCATAGGAAGCCGGTCACCGACGAGCTGCTGATCTGGACGCGGCACGTCATCTGCGGCGGCCGCAGCGTGGTGTTGAACCGGGTCGAAGTGGAACAGCTGGTCGACGTGTTGCGCCTGTGGTTGGAGACCGGCTGGCCCGGCGTGAAGAAATCGGAAGCGTCTGCGGAGGTACAGCATGGCTGAGCCGTCCACGCCCTGGCGCTGGTCGCACCGGTTCGATCCGCGAGCTCTTCCGTTGGCCGATGCGCACTACAACCGCCGCGCGGTGGGCTCGCCGCAGTTCGTGCCGCCGGGTCGCTGCGCGGTATTCCTGACCGACGCCGCCGATGCGCTGTGGGTCACGTCATGGCCGTTTGCCGAGTACGTCCGCCACGCCTGGGCAGGCGCCATGGTGAACTCGCTGTTCCGCCGGGAGTCCACCTGTCCTAGCTTGGCGTCGGACCTGATCGTCGCGGCGGTCGCGGCGACCCGAGCGTACTGGCCGGACGTGCCGCCGCTGGGTTTGGTGACGTTCGTCGACGCCACGAAGGTTCGCCGTAAGCGTGACCCGGGACGTTGCTACCGTCGCGCCGGCTTCCGACTGGTCGGCCATACGAAGGCTGGACTAGTCGCCTTGCAGCTGCTGCCCGAAGACTTCCCGGACCCGGTACCGGCGCGGCCGGTGCACAGCAATCAGCCAGCCCTTTTCGACTGGAGCGCGGCATGACCGAGCCGTCCACACCCCGCTACGGGCTCGACGAAATCACCGTCAACATCGTCGACGTGGCTGCCCACGCGCGAGCGCTGTACGGCGAGAAGAGCGCTGCGTACATAGCCGGGCGTCCACTGCCTGAGCACGACTACCGCATCGAGATCGTAGCCGGCAACGAGGAGCAGCACACCCGCGTGACGTTCCACCGCGGCGCCCGACTGTCGGCCGAGGACATCATCGCCGCGGTTAATGACAGGGAGCCGCCACAATGACCGAGCCGTCCACACCCCCAGACCTAGACGCCATCCGGGCCAGGGCCAAACGCAGTCACGCCGAAATCGTCGGGTTGTGCGATGGCGGGCGGCGGTGGACCATGCGCGTTCCGGCGCAATCGGACCGCGACAGCGACTTGGTTTTGTCCGCGACCGTGAGCGACGTCGAGGCTCTGCTGGCCGAGGTAGAGCGGCTCCGCGCCCGCGTCCATGAGGCGGTGGACGAGTGCCAGCGTCGCTACGGCCCCGTCGAGTCGCAACTGGTCAAGCTGCGGAACCTGATGCGGGAGTCGATGCAGCGGCACAACGAGGAAATGGCCACGCTCGGCCGTCAGCCGGGCACCTACATCAGCGGCTACGGCCAGGCCACGGCGGCGGTAATCATCGCCGAGCGCGACGAAGCGCGGGCCGAGGTAGAGCGGCTACGTGCCGCGCATGGTCGGCTGCTGAAGGCCGCGGATGATATTGCGCGGACGGTGTACTCCGGTGAGTCCTTCGCGCTTCTGATTCGCGAGCTGATCGACGGGGACGGCCTGCCGCAGCCCCGCACCCCCGACAGTCACGTCTACCGTTCCACGGCCTGCCTGCACGGCCTGCACGATCGGTGCGCGTCGGAGAAGACGCTGGCCGGTGGCCCGAAGGTGCCGGCGGTGTGCAAATGGTGCTCAGCTCCATGCGTCTGTGATTGCGGCCATCTCGCCGTTCAGCCGCAGCCCCGCACCCCGCTGGGCTATCTCGTTGACGGCAAGGTGCGTCACCCAGCAGACGTGACGATCATCTTCGACGGCGACGGCGGTGCCGAGGTGTCCACCGAGGACGGGAAGGCGGCCGACGGTGAGTAGT
>JAEHDK010000176.1 GCA_016880465.1 Micromonosporaceae bacterium | reverse complement strand
GGAGCCGCGCGGGCCGCGCTAGGAGAGGAAGGCCAGCAGGTCCTGGCGGGTCAGCACGCCGCGGGGCTTGCCGTCGATCAGCACGATCGCCGCGTCCGCCTTCTCCAGCAACGCGACGGCCTCGCCGACCGGCTGACCGCCGCCGATCATCGGCAGCGACGGCCCCATGTGCCGCTCGATCGCGTCGTGCAGGTGCGCCTGGCCGGTGAACAGCGCGTCCAGCAGGTCCTTCTCGGCCAGCGAACCGGCCACCTCCCCGGTGACGACCGGTGGCTCCGCCTTGAGCACGGGCAGCTGGGACACGCCGTACTCGCGCATGTAGTCGATCGCGTCGCGCACGGTCTCGGTCGGGTGGATGTGCACCAGCTGCGGTAGCTGGGCACCCTTGCCGGCCAGTACGTCCTCGACGGTCGCGGTGGTGGCCGTACGCAGGAACCCGTACCGCGCCATCCACTCGTCGTTGAAGATCTTCGAGAGGTACCCGCGCCCGCTGTCCGGGAGCAGTACGACGACGATCGCGTCCGGCCCGGCCGCCGCCGCGACCCGCAGGGCGGCCACGGCGGCCATCCCGCAGGAGCCGCCGACCAGCAGGCCCTCCTCGCGGGCCAGGCGCCGGGTCAGGTCGAACGAGTCGCGGTCGGTCACCTCGATGATCTCGTCGCACACCGTACGGTCGTACGTCTCCGGCCAGAAGTCCTCGCCCACGCCCTCGACCAGGTACGGCCGCCCGGTACCCCCGGAGTAGACCGACCCCTCCGGATCCGCGCCGATCACGCGGACCGCGCCACCGGAGACCTCCTTGAGGTAGCGCCCGGTGCCCGAGATCGTGCCGCCCGTGCCGACGCCCGCGACGAAGTGGGTGATCCGGCCCTCGGTCTGTGCCCAGATCTCCGGTCCGGTGGTCTCGTAGTGCGACCGCGGGTTGTTCGGGTTGACGTACTGGTTGGGCTTCCACGCGCCGGGAATCTCCCGGGCCAGCTGGTCGGACACGTTGTAGTACGACCGCGGGTCCTCGGGAGCGACCGCGGTCGGGCAGACGACCACCTCGGCGCCGTACGCCCGCAGCACGTTCTGCTTGTCTTCGCTGACCTTGTCCGGGCAGACGAACACGCAGCGGTACCCGCGCAGCTGCGCGACCAGGGCGAGGCCGACGCCGGTGTTGCCGGAGGTCGGCTCGACGATCGTGCCGCCCGGCCGCAGCAGGCCCTCCTTCTCGGCTTCCTCCACCATGCGCAGCGCGATGCGGTCCTTGACGCTACCGCCCGGGTTGAAGTATTCGACCTTGGCGAGCACGGTGGCGCCGATGCCTTCGCTGACGTTGCGGAGCCGGACCAGCGGGGTGTTGCCGATCAGGTCCACGACCGAGTCGTAGTAGTGCACCCCGCCAGCGTACGGCTCGGCGGGTCACCGGCGGCGCCGGCGGGTGGGCGCCGCCGTGTCGATCACCATCGACCGCTGCCGCTCCCACTCCAGGAACCGCTCGGTCTCGGACAGCACCGCGCCGGCCAGCCAGGTCACCACGACCGCGTCGTCGGCCAGGCCGAGGAGCAGCAGGAACGCCTCCGGCACGAAGTCGATCGGGGAGACGACGTAGAGCAGGCCGGCGGCCATCATGGCCAGCCGCCCGCCGCCGTCGTACCGGCCGGTCAACGACGCCTTGATCATCCGTGGCAGGGCCGCGAGCCGCCGGCCGACCGACGGGCCGCCGCGGTGTCCCGCGGTCAGCGCGCGCCAGAGCGCAGTGAATGCGGCGGTACGCCGAAGTCTGGTTGCCATGTCGTCCTCCTCCGGAGCCCCATAGTGCCCGATCGACGCGAAAGTTACGCCTATGGATCAACTTAAGCCCGTCGTACCGGCGCGCTAGCCTCGACGGCACAGGTCCGTGAACGTTCCGGGGGCAGGGTGATGCGGGTTCAGACAGCGGCACGGGCCGCCGCATATGGTGCCGGAGCCGCGGCGCTCGGTAGCGGCTTCCTGATCGGTGTGCTGTTCAGCCAGGCCGCGTTGGCCCGCCGGACGATCCCGCGGGCGGAGGCACCGCCGCCGCGCAGCGAGGGCCGCTACGGCCACGGCACCGCATCCGCACCGGTACGCCTGGTGGTCCTCGGCGACTCGTCGGCCGCCGGGTACGGCGTCGCCTAGCCGCGCCAG
>JAEHDK010000175.1 GCA_016880465.1 Micromonosporaceae bacterium | reverse complement strand
GGCCGAACCACCGCGGATCGTCGGCGGGTCGGGCGCCGGGGTGGCCACGGCGCCGAGCGGCCTACCGCAGCCGGGCGGGCCGCGGGGTAACAGGCCGTCGTCCCCACCGCTGAGCACCTGGCCGGGGCCGCAGACGACCGGCGTACCGGCCGGCACGGCGCTGGCACCATCCGGCTCGCTCGAGCTGCGCACCGACGGTCAGGTGCTGAGCGGGCTCGACATCACCGGCTGCGTGGACGTACGCGCCGAGAATGTGACGATCAGGAAAGCGCGGATCACCTGCGCGCGCGCTACCTGGGCGGTACGCACGTTCGACGACGTGACCAACCTTGTCCTGGAGGACGTGGAGATCAGCGGTGCCGGACAGACGTCGGCCGCCATCTGCTGCGGCGACTACACCCTGCGCCGGGCCAATGTGCACGACTCGATCGACGGCCCCCGGCTCGGCTCCAATACCTCCATTGTGGACTCCTGGATCCACGACCTGACCCGGGTGCCCGGCTCGCACGGCGACACGCTGCAGACCACCGGGGCACGCAACATCGTCGTACGGCACAATCGGCTGGAGCCGTACAAAGCCAGTACCGCCGACCCGAACAACGCGGCCATCATGGTCGGCTCGACGACCGGCCCGGAGGTACGGGACATGCTCGTCGAGGACAACTACTGCAACGGCGGCAACTACACGATCGGCATCCGCGACGACATGACGGCGGTCAATGTGGTGTTCCGGCGGAACTGGTTCGGGCGCGAGTACCGGTACGGCGTGATCGCAAATTGGGCGCAGCCCGGCGTGACCTGGGAGGACAGCAACGTGTACCTCGACACCGCAGTTCCGGTCGTGTCCCGGTGAACCGCGTCGACGTACGGTTCGGCGGCCGGCTCGACGTTACCGGCTGGGCGCGCCGGCACGCCGCGGGCGAGGTCCCGGACCGCTGGCCCTACGGGCTCGACCGGTTGGCGGAGCACGGCTTCGCGCTCGTCGAGCGGCCCGGGAGCCTGGCCGCCGGCCGGGTCGCCCGCGCGCTGCGCGCCTTCGGCGGGTACGAGTGGTGGGAGACGCGCCAGTACGACGGCACGCCGGCGGATCTCGTCGTGTGCTGGGACGAGCGGGTCGGCGTACCGGCCGCCGAGCGTCGCGGCCGCGCTCCGGTCGCCACCGGGGTCATCTGGCTGACCGACCGGACCAGCCACACCACCGCCCACCGCGCCGTGGCCGGCCCGGCCCTGCGCCGCGCCCACCGGGTGTGGGCGCTGTCCTCGGCCCAGCTACCGGTGCTCCGCGACGCGCTGCGCGTGCCGCAGGCGCGCCTGCGGCACCTGCTGTTCGGGATCGACGCGGACTTCTTCACCCCGGATAACACCGAGCCGGCGCCGGGTCTGGTCGTCAGTGCCGGGAACGACCGGCACCGGGACCACGCCACCGTGGTACGCGCGATGGCGCTCGTCCGCGACGCGGCGCCGGACGCGCGGCTGGAGCTGGCGACCCGGTCCACAGTGGACATGCCGGCCGGCTGGGCGATCCGCCATCCGCACCTGAGCCATGGCGAGCTGCGCCAGCTCTACCGGCGCAGCTCGGTCGTGGCCGTCGCGCTCCACCCGAACCTGCACGCGAGCGGGGTGACCGTCGCGCTGGAGGCGATGGGCGTCGGCCGCCCGGTCGTCATCACCGGTACCCCCGGCCTGGCCGACTACGTGACCCACGGCGAGACCGGCCTGCTCGTGCCGCCCGGCGACGAGTACGCCCTGGCGGCCGCGATCCGGGAGCTGCTGGCCGATCCGGAACGGGCAGCCGCCATGGGCGAGGCGGGCCGCAAGGCGGTGGCCGACCGGCTGAACACGTCCGCCCAGGCCCAGCGCCTCGCCGAACTGCTACGCGACTGACCGCGCCAGCGACGGCCACCGGCCCCGCACCGGCAAGATCGCGATCAGCTACCTTGATCGTGCAGCCCGACTGCGTGCCGCGGGTCGGGCATCGCGATCAAGCTGGCCGAGTCCGCCGGTGTCAGCGCCGGGGTCGGCGCGTACTCGAGCAGCTCAACGGTCCGCCACAGCCGCCGCCGGCGGATCCGCTTCACCGTGCCCACCGTCGAGCGCAGCTTCTCGCGCACGCAGAGGCGCCGCCACCACACGCCGGCCATCGGCATGCGGCGGAACCGCGGTGCCGCCTGCCCGGTCGCGCGCAGCGTGACGATCCGACCCCACACGGCCCCACGGGCGTTGACCAGGTTGGGCTGCGACGCGGGCAGGATGCCGGGCGCCGCCGGCACCAGCGTCAGCACCCCCGCCCCGATAGCCGCGGCGATGGTGGCCACACCCCGCGCCGTACGCGCCAGCACCAGCGAGCGCCCCGGGTCGTCGCCGGTCGGGCGGTACCACGGGTCGCCGACGGCGATGTCCGCGAACTCGCCGGTGTGGTCGGCGCACAGGTAGCAGCGCCACTGCCGGTGCCGCTGGAGGATCTCGCCCCACGACTGCTCGTAGGTGAGCCGCCGCTCTGTTCCTACGGCATCGCCGACCGCGGTGGCGCGCGCGTGACCGGGCCAGCCCTGGCCGCGATAGTGCACCGAGAGCACGCTCGCCGGGTCCGGAACCCCCATCGCGGCAAGCATCTCCAGCGTGCCGCGAGTCGACGGCGTACCCGCGCAGAAGATCCCGATCGTGAGCCCGAGCTTGGCGGCGAGTGCCGGCCGGACGCGGGCGGCGAGCCCGGCGGCGGCCACGTCGCAGGGTTTGCCGATGAACACCGATGGCGCCGGCGCGGCCTCGACGAGGTCGAGCCGCTCGCACGGGCTGGCCGGGGCGTAGCGCGATCCGGTCGTGGCCATCAGCTCGGCACGGGTACGGGAGAACCGGGCCTCGTTGAGGTACGGCACGTCCGCGCGGGCACCGATGTGCAGGACGCCGGCCATCCCGCGCCGTTCGAGGCAGAAGGCGGCCAGCGCGGTCGCGACGCCGCCGCTGGATCCGGCGTACCGGAGCTCCGGGTCGGTGGCGTAGCCCTCCCAGAGCGCGCGGACCGGACCCCAGGTGGCGCGCAGCTCGGCGATCTCGCCCGGCCCGGCGTCCACTGTGGAGTGTGCCAACCCGGCACCGGGGCAGCACGCCAGCGCGTCGCCGCCGCCGCCGACGGGGGTGATCGGCAGCGGCCGGCGGCCATGGTCGAGGACGTCGGCCATCCGTACCTCGTCGGGTGCCAGGTAGGCGCATACCCCGCAGCCGGTGCACAGCTGCTTGCCGGCGACGTCATGAACGGTCCGCAGGCCCATCACCCGGACCGCCGGGCAACCGCGATGATCTCGTCGAGCTCCGCCACGGCGCGGCCGCGCGCGGCCGGTGCCGCCGGGGCGAGCTCGGCCCGGGCGGTATCCCGGTCGAGCCACGACTCCCACAGCGCCGCCAGCAGCCCTTCGTCGTCCAGCTGCCGCGCGTCGGCGACCTGCCGCTCCTGGCCCACCGTGGCGAAGACCCCGCGGGCCTTCTTGCTGTACGCGACGATCGACGCCGGTACGCCGGAGGACAGCGCGGCGATCGTCGCATGCATCCGCATGCCACAGAACCAGTCGGTACGGGCGATCACCCACTTGGTCTGGTGCGGGTCGCCCGGCGGCGCCACGGTGACCCGGGCCGGGTCGAGGTCGGCGAGCGCGGCCCGCAGCGCCTCGGTGGCGTCGTTGTCGTCGTCCGGGCCGCCCCGGCCGCGTACGTGCGGGACGATGACGATCCGCGCCTCGGACTCCTTGACCAGCCGGGTACCCAGCGCGCGTACGACCTCCCAGCCGTTCGCGGTCAACCCGAAGCGCGCCGACGACTCGGGCAGGTACATGAGCCCGCTGACGTTGATGCCGACCACCGGCCCCGGCGCGGCCGACCACCAGCGCAGCAGCTCCGCCTCGGCCGGCTCGGCCAGCCGCCGGGGAGTCAGCGCGAAGGCCACGTCCACGCCCTCGCGGTGGCGCGCCGGATCGAACCCCGTGCCGGCCAGCTCGCACAGCGCCGCATAGCTCTCCGGGTCGCGCGCCCACGCCATCGTGGACCGGCGGACGAGCGAGGCGGCCTCGCGGCGGGCCCGCTCGCCCTCGAACGGGCCGTAGGTCTGCGGCAGCAGGACGAGCGGCCGGCCCCGGAGCAGCGCGATCCGCTTGGGCCAGGCGACGGTCCGGAAGCGGCTCATCCCGTAGATGTCGCTGAAGCTGTCGCCGCCGGACACGTCCAGGACCGCGTCCGCCGCGTCGATCCGGGCCAGCGCGGCGTTGCCCAGCCCACCGAGCAGCGCGCTCATCCGCATGTTCAGGTACGCCTCGGGCCGGTGCACCCGGCGCGAGTCCCGGGCACCGCACAGCGTGACGGGTACCGCCCGCTCGCCCGCGTACGCCTCACCCGGCCGGATCCCCCAGCCGTCGTCGAACACCGTGATCTCGGCGTCGGGCTGCCGGTCCAGCAGCATCCCGAGCGTCGCGGCGCGCAGCGCACCCACCCCGAGATTGAGGTGGGACCCCGGTACCCCGAACAAGCAGAACCTCATAGGCATAGCACTGCCTTCTCCACCCGGTACGCCTCCGCGTACCGCGACCGGCACTCCATACCCCGCAGCCGGGCGAACCCGAGGAAGACCTCGTCGTCCCACCAGTCGCGGGCCTTCTGCGACGGGTAGGACGCGTGCAGCAGCTCTACCTTGCGCCGCGCGACGTCGTCGGGCAGCGGTACGTAGACGTTCGGCCGGCCCAGGTCGCCGTCCCACTTCGGGATCTCGTACCGCAGCACGAGCGCGTCCCGGAACGCGGTCGGCACGAGCTCGGCGAGGGTGCGATGGTCCTGGTGGGCGTCGTCGAGCGCCGGCGCCAGGACGAGGTCGGCCGGACCGGTACGCGCCGCCGCCTCCACGATCGCCTTGGCCCGGCCCCAGTGCGCGGGCACCTGGCCGTCCGGCAGGTCGTGCAGGTCGAAGGAGAGCTGCGCACCCGGCAGGAACGCCGCCGCCGCGGCCCGGGCCTCGGCGTGCCGCGCGGTGTCCCCGCTCAGCAGTACATAGTGGACGCACAGGCCGGGGGACGCCTCGGCGAGCAGCAGCAACAGTCCGCCGGCCGCGATCTCCAGGTCGTCCGGGTGCGCGCCGAGAACCACGACCCGCGCCACACCCGACAGTCGCAGTGGCCGCATCAGCTGCTCAACACCGCGCTCGCGCTGGGCTCGCCCGGGGCGTCGCTCGCCGTCGGCTCGACGCCCGCGCGCATCGGATCCCAGAGCATCCACGGGCACCGACCGCGCTGGTACATCTCCTCCAGCTCGGCCCGGTCCTTGAACGTGTCGGCCGCACGCCAGAACCCGGCGTACTGGCTGGCCATCAGCTTGCCGTCCGGTATCAGCCGGGCGAACGCCTCGGGCACCATGTCCTCGCCCTCGCGCAGGACCGAGAAGATCTCCGGCCGGAGTACGAAGTAGCCGCCGTTCTCCCACTGCATCAGCTCGCTGACCGGGCGGACGCGGTGCACCTGGCCGTCGGCGTGCATCTCGATCACGTGGTGGGTCGACTGCGGCGCGACGGCGAGCATGCTCGCCGTCGCGGTGCTCGCCCGGAACCGCTCGATCACCTCGGGCAGCGGCGCGTCGGTGAGCGTGTCGGCGTAGTTCGCGAGGAACATCGGCTCGTTCTCCACGTGCTTGCGCACCTTCATCAGCCGCTCGCCGATCGACGAGTGCAGGCCCGTGTCGATGAACGTGATGTGCCAGTCGGTGATGTCGGTGGAGAACAGCCGGACGTCCCGCCCGCCGCCCACGAGCGTGAAGTCGTTGGACAGCGTCTCGTCGTAGTGCAGGAAGTAGTCCTTCACCGCAGCCGCGCCGTAGCCGAGGCAGAGGATGAACTCGTTGTGCCCGAAGTGGGCGTAGTACCGCATGACATGCCACAGCAACGGCCGGTCGCCGATCATGGACATCGGCTTGGGCGCGCTCGCCGCGCCCTCCCGCATCCGCATGCCGAACCCGCCGCAGAACAGGACCACCTTCATCGCGTTACGCCACCTCGAGCGAGGGGATCGGAAAGACCAGGGCGCCGCCCCACTCCCGGACGTAGGCCAGCTGCTCGGTCAGCTCGGTTCGCAGGTTCCACGGCAGGATCAGCACGTAGTCCGGCCGGTCTTCGGCGATCCGGTCCGGCGGGTGGATCGGGATGTGCGTACCCGGCAGGAACATGCCCTGTTTGTACGGGCTCCGATCCACTGTGTACGCCAGCAGGTCGGCCCGTACGCCGCAGTGGTTGAGCAGGGTGTTGCCCTTGCCCGGGGCGCCGTACCCGACGACCCGCTTGCCCCGCTCCCGCGCGTCGAGCAGGAACCGTACGAGGTCCCGCTTGATCCCGAAGACCGCCTCGGCGAAGCCGGCGTGCCCCTCGACGGTGTGCAGCCCGGCCGCGGCCTCGGCCTCGAGCACCGCCTTGACCGCCGACGACGGTTCGCCCGCGGTGGCACCCGGTCGCGCGTGGACCCGCAGCGACCCGCCGTGCGTACTCAGCTCATCGACGTCCACCACCCGCAGGTCGCCGGTCGCCAGCGCCCGCTGCGCGGTCAGCTGCGACAGGTACTGGTAGTGCTCGTGGTAGATCGTGTCGTACTGGTTGCGCTCGATCAGCCGCATGAGGTGCGGAAACTCCAGCGTTACCAGGCCGTCCGGCTTGACCAGGGCAGCCAGTCCGGCAGTGAACCCAACCAGATCGGGTACGTGGGCGTAGACATTGTTGGCGACCACGAGGTCCGCTCGGCCGTACTTGGCCGCCACCTCGGCACCCGTCTCGGGGCCGAGAAACCGGACCTCGGTACGGATGCCCCGCTCGCGGGCGACCGTCGCGACGTTCGCCGCCGGCTCCACCCCGACGACCGGTACGCCGGCCGCGACGAAGTGCTGCAGCAGGTACCCGTCGTTGCTCGCCACCTCGACGACGAGACTGTCCGGGCCCAGGCCGAGCCGGGTACGCATGTCGTCCGCATAGCGCCGGGCGTGCTCGACCCACGAGTCCGAGTACGACGAGAAGTAGGCGTAGTCGGCGAAGATGTCCTCCCCGGCCACGTACGCAGGTAGCTGCACGAGCAGGCAGGACGTACAGATCCGCACGTGCAACGGGTAGAAGCTCTCCGCCGCGTCCAGCCGGTCCGCCGGCAGGTAGCTCTCACACAGGGGGGACATACCCAGGTCCACAAACGTCTCGGTCAGCTCCGCAGCGCACAGTCGGCACTCGGCCACGGTCATTCCCCCAAATTCCGTTCGCCAAAGGCCATCACGCTAACTGAGGCCGTCGAGCCGACCCGACCGGGGGTAAGAAGTCCGACACAATCCGGAGCCGTCACCCGGGCCCGATAAACTCCGGTGCGCTTGCCGATCACGGGAGATGAGTCATGCACGTACTTGTCACGGGCCACGAAGGCTACCTGGGCAGCGTCCTCGTACCGTGGCTGCGCCAGGCGGGCCACGAGGTGACCGGACTCGACGTGGGCCTCTTCGGCGAGTGCCTGCTCGGCCCCGCGCCGGACGAGGTGCCCACGCTGCGCGTGGACCTGCGGGACGTCGAGCCCGAGCACTGCCGCGGCTTCGACGCCGTGCTACACCTCGCGGCGCTGTGCAACGACCCGCTGGGCAACCTCGACCCCGACCTCACGTACGACATCAACCACCGGTCGACGCTCCGGCTCGCGCGGGCGGCCCGGACGGCGGGCGTACCGCGGTTCCTGTTCTCCTCGTCGTGCAGCCTGTACGGCGGCGGCGGCGAGACGCCACTCACCGAGAGTGCGGACTTCGCGCCCATCACGCCGTACGGCGAATCCAAGATCCTTTCTGAGCGGGACCTCGCGGCACTGGCCGGCGACGACTTCTCGCCGGTGTTCCTGCGCAACGCGACGGCCTACGGATTCTCCCCCCGGCTGCGCGGCGACCTGGTCGTCAACGACCTCGCCGCGCACGCACTGCTCACCGGCGAGGTCCGGCTGCTGTCCGACGGCTCGGCGTGGCGCCCGCTGGTGCACATCGAGGACATCTGCGCGGCGTTCCTGGCGCTGCTGGAGGCGCCGCGGGACCGCGTACACGCGAAAGCCTTCAACATCGGGCAAAGCAGCGAGAACTACCTGATCCGCGATGTGGCGCAGATCGTCGCCGAGGTGATTCCGGACAGTGAGATCACCTTCGCCGGCGGGGCGAGCGCCGACAAGCGCAACTACCGGGTCTCCTGCGACCTGGTTACCGCCGAGGTCCCCGAGTTTCGTCCCCAGTGGACAGTGCGCAAGGGCGTGGAGCAGCTCGTCGAGGCGTACCAGCGGTACGGCCTCACGATCGACGCGTTCCGCGGCGAGCGGCATCAGCGGCTGCGCCGGATCCAGGCGCTGCGGGCCGCCGGCCGGATCGACGAGAAGCTGCGCTGGCGTGACTGAGACCATGACGTGTCCGGCGTGCGGCTCGGCGGACCTGGTCGAGCTCGCCGACCTCGGCACCATCCCGGTGTTCTGCGGGGTGCACTGGGCGAGCCGGGCCGAGGCGCTGGCATCGCCGCTGGGCCGGATGGTGCTGGGCTACTGCCCGTCGTGCGCGTACGTGCGCAACCTCGCCTTCGATCCAACCGCGCTGGTCTACGACACCACGATGGACACCAACCTGCACCACTCCCCGGCGTTCCAGGCGTTCTCCGCGGACCTGGTAAAGCACCTGGTCGACCGGTACCCGCTGGCCGGCGCGACGGTGCTGGACATCGGCTGCGGGCAGGGTGAGTTCCTGCGGGAGCTGTGCCACGTGGCGGGCTGTCGCGGCTACGGCTACGACGCGATGTACGCCGGCCCGACCGGCCCGGACGGATCCGGGGCCATCTTCCACAGCGGACACCCGCTGCTCGACGACACCACGCCGCGGTTCGACTTCGTCACCTCGCGGCACTGGTTCGAACACCTGGACGACCCGTACGGCTTCCTGGTCCGGCTGCGCGAGCTCGCGGCCGACCGGCCGGTCTACGGCTACCTGGAGGTCCCGGACGCCTGCTACGACCTGGCCACCGCGGGTTGGGAGGTCATCTACCCGCACGTGTCGTACTTCGACGCGTACTCGCTGTGCCGCGTCGTCGAGCGGGCCGGCTGGCGGGTCGAGGCCACCGGCGCCCTGTTCGCCGGGATGTTCCGGTTCATCGAGATCTCGGTGAACGCGGCCGGCCCGCCGAAGACCACCCGGCGACCGACGGAGGCCGACCGGGACCGGCAGCTCGCCGCGATCGGCGGGTTCGCGGGACGGCACCACGCCGAGCGGGACCGCTGGCGGCAGACCGTGGCCCGGCTCGCCGGGGAGGGCGCACAGCCCGTGCTCTGGGGGGCCGGGTCGCGCGGCGTGCAGTTCCTCCACCTCGCCGACCCCGATGGCCTGCTGGCCGCGGTCGTCGACGTGAACGCCCGCAAGTGGGGGCGGTTCCTGCCGGTCACCGGCCATGAGGTGGCCCCGCCGGAACGGGTGGCCGAGTTGGGCAGCAGCGCCGTCGTCATCACGAACCCCGCGTACCGTACGGAGATCGCGGCGGCGCTTGAGACCATGGGTGTGGCGGCGGAGCTGCTCGTCGCGTAGTGCAGCTGGGAGGCGGCAATGGCCCCGCGGGTCACGATCGGCGTGCCGGTGTACAACGGCGAGCGGTACCTCGACGAGTGCCTGACCGCCCTGCTGAAACAGGACTACCCGGACCTGGAGATCGTGATCTCCGACAACGCGTCCACCGACACGACCGCGGCGATCTGCCAGCGGTTCGCGGCCGCGGACCCGCGGATCCGGTTGCACCGCAACCAGACCAATCTCGGCGGTCACGCGAACTTCCGGCTGCTCACCGAGCTGGCCCGCGGCGAGCTGTTCAAGTGGGCCGCCTACGACGACATCTGCGAGCCCACGTACCTGAGCCGGTGCGTCGCCGCGCTCGACGCGGCCGGGCCGCGGGCGGTCCTGGCCTACCCCAGGACGCTGCTCATCGACTCGGACAGCACGGTGGTCGGCGCCTACGAGGACCGGATGGACCTGCGCGACCGGCGCGCCTGGCGGCGGGTGGCCGGGATGGCCCGCGGCATCAACCTGTGCCACGCGCATTTCGGTGTCATCCGGCTCGACGCCCTGCGCCGCACCGGCATGGTCCGGCCGTACCTGTCCTCGGACTACACGCTCCTCATGGAGCTGGCCGCGCTCGGCGAGATCCACGAGGTCGCCGAGCCGCTGTTCCTGCGCCGCATCCACCCGGACTCGACCCGCCAGGGTACGGAGGGTAGCCCCGCCGCGGCGGCCAGCTGGTTCGGCCCGCACCGACAGCAGGTCCGGGGGTACCGGCGGCGCATGGTCACCGCGACCGTCCGGGCCCTGGCCACCCGCGACCTGCCGGCGGGCTCGCGGCTCGCCTGTGCGGGCGCGTTCCTGGG
>JAEHDK010000174.1 GCA_016880465.1 Micromonosporaceae bacterium | reverse complement strand
GGTGTCCCGGTTCACCGCGCGCCGCTGGTGGTTGAGTGGGCTGCGCCAGCTCGTCCTTGGCGGTCTGGCGGCGGTCGCGACCTACCTGATCGGCATGCTGATCGGCGTCGGCCAAGTAGGCTAGCTACTTTCCCCTGAAGAAGTAGATCGATGATCGTCGGCGTGTCGGGTTTTGCGCGTGCCTGGACGGCCGGACAATGGTGGCAACCTGTTGCCGTGTAAGGGATCTGGCCTGACGATGTTGCGGACGCGGAACGACCAGCCGTCGTTGTGGGAGTCGGTGCTGCCGGAGGTGTGCCTGCGGTTGCCGGCCGAGTTGGAGCGGGTCGACGCCTGGCTGGACGATGATCGGTTCTTCGCTCCGTTCCGGGCTTACTTTCACGCACGCATCGGTCGGCCCAGCGTGCCGGTGGAGACCTATCTGCGTCTGATGTTCCTCAAGTACCGCTACCGGCTGGGGTTTGAGACGTTGTGCGCCGAGGTGGCCGACTCGATCTCGTGGCGGCTGTTCTGCCGGATCGGCATCGACGGCACGGTGCCGCACCCGACCACCCTGATGAAGATCACCACACGGTGTGGTGAGGCCACCGTGCTGGCGCTCAACGAGACTTTGATCGCCAAGGCGGTGCAGGCGAAGTTGGTGAGGACGGGAAAAGTACGGGCCGACACCACCGTAGTGTCGGCCAACGTCGCTTACCCCACTGACTCGGGACTGCTCGCCCACGCCATCGTCAAGATCGGCAAACTGGTACGGCGGGTCAAGGCGGCCGGCGCAGCCAAGCGCACCCGGTTTCGCGACCGCTCCCGCGCGGCGCTGGTTCGGGTGCACGCGATCGGGGCCAGGCTGCGGCTACGCCAGGCGGCGGCCAAGGACCAGGCGCGGGCCGCGGTGTTGCGGCTGACCGGCGAGCTGGCCGGCCTGGCCCAGACCACCGCGACAGACGCGTACCCGGTGCTGGACAACGCCCGTCGCGCCCTGCGCCGGGTGGGCGGCCGGGCACGGGGTCGGCTGCGCCGGGCGATCAACGAACTGGCCGCCACGGTGCAGCGTGCCCGCCGGGTTGTGGCGCAGACCCGCCGTCGGCTGTGCGGGGTGGTCCCGGACGCGGCGACCCGGCTGGTCAGCCTGCACGACCCCGACGCCCGCCCGATCGCCAAAGGCCGCCTGGGCAAGCCGGTCGAGTTCGGCTACAAGGCCCAGATCGTCGATAACGAAGACGGCATCGTGCTCGACTACGACCTGCGTGAGGGCAACCCGGCCGACGCGCCGCAACTGGCCCCCGCGATCGCCCGGATCATCGGCCGGGTCGGCACCGCCCCGCACGCGGTGACCGCCGACCGCGGCTACGGCGAAGCCGCCGTCGACAAGGCCTTGTACGACCTCGGCGTGAAAACCGTTGCCATACCTCGAAAAGGCCAACCAGGCGCAGCCCGCCGCGACCACGAACACCGACCTGGCTTCCGCAAACTGATCAAATGGCGAACCGGTACCGAAGGACGCATCAGCCACCTCAAACACCGTTACGGCTGGGCCCGCGCCGGCGTGGCCGGACGCGACCGGGCCGCCACCTGGTGCGGACACGGCATCCTGGCCCACAACCTCACAAAGATCACCGCCATCGCCGCGGGATAGCCACCCACACAGCGCAACCACTGGCCAGCACTCGCGACCGCAACACCCCGAGCCGAGCGGACCTACTTCTTCAGGTCGAAGTAGCTAGGAGGCTCCTCCCCGCCGTGTGATACATCACCGTTGCTCGGCGCAGCCTTGACGACCTGCGGGGGTGTGGAGATCGCTTCGGCGATGCGGTGGAACGGAATTTCTGCCCGCTGGCAGACCTGGGTGACCGAAGCCTGCGAGTTGGCCGCGAATAGACAGAAGGCCACCTCGTCGTCGGGCACGAACAGCGCCAGGAGAAGCTCGACCATGCTGCCTTCGGCCGACAGCTCTCCGGCGGACCGGCCGATCTTGTGCGCGGTCTGTTGCAGCAGCTCGTGGGTCAAGCCGGGCCGATACCACTCGACAAGGTAGCGGGACGGGTTGGGCGGCGCCCGGTGTGGCATGCGCCGACGTTAGGTCGAAGAACCGC
>JAEHDK010000021.1 GCA_016880465.1 Micromonosporaceae bacterium | reverse complement strand
GGTGCTCGCGCTGCTCGTCGCGTCGCTGACCGGCAAGCGGGCGTTCGCGGCCGGCGGCATCGTCGCGGTCTTCCTGGTCACCACCCCGGTGGTCGGCGTACTGGACTTCGTCGGCGGGGACACGGTCAAACGGCTCTCCGGCCTCGCCAGCCCACCGACCCTGGTACTCGGGTTGCAGCGCTGGCTGTTCCGGAACAACCCGGCCAGCGAGATCGGCGAGTACGGCCCGGTCTACGGCCTGACCGCGGCGGCCCTGGTCTGCCTGTGTGTACTGCTTCTCCTGGTCCGGTACGAGCGGGTGGCCCGATGAACGGGGGGTGGGGCAGGTGAGTGCGGTCGAGCTCACCGGGGTGTCCCGGTGGTACGGCAACGTGGTCGCGGTCAACGACGTCACGATGACGCTCGGCCCCGGGGTGACCGGGCTGCTCGGCCCGAACGGGGCTGGCAAGACGACCGTGCTGCACATGACGTCCGGGTTCCTTGCGCCGTCGCGGGGCACCGTACTGCTCGACGGCCAGGCGACCTGGCGCAACCCGGGCGCCTACCGGCACCTCGGCCTGGTCAGCGAGCGGGAGGCGGTACACGGGTTCCTGAGCGCCCGCGAGTTCGTCACCGCCAGCGCCAGGATGCACAAGCTGCCGAACCCGGCGCAGGCCGCGGCGCGGGCGATCGGGCTGGTCGAGATGGCCGACGCGCAGGACCGGCGGATCGACACCTACTCGAAGGGCATGCGGCAGCGCACCCGGGTGGCCGCGGCACTGGTACACGACCCGGCCGTACTGCTGCTGGACGAGCCGTTCAACGGGATGGACCCGCGCCAGCGGGCCCACATGCTCGACCTGCTGCACCGGCTGGGCGCCGACGGGCGGACCGTGCTGTTCAGCTCGCACATCCTGGAGGAGGTCGAGCAGGTCTCGGGCACCGTGCAGGTGATCGTGGCCGGCCGGCTGGCCGCGTCCGGGGACTTCCGGACGATCCGCCGGCTGATGACCAACCGGCCGCACGTGTTCACGATCAAGTCGAGCGACGACCGGCGGCTGGCGGTCGCCCTCATCGGTGAGCCGTCGGTCACCGGGATCGAGGTCGCGCCGGACGGGCTGACCGTACGGGCGGGCGACTACGGCACCTTCACCCGGGCGCTCCCGAAGATCGCCCGCGGCGGCGGCATCCGCGTACAGCGCCTGCACCCCGCCGACGAGTCCCTGGAAAGCGTCTTCTCGTACTTGGTGGCGACATGAACTGGACGGTTGCTTGGATCACCGCGCGCGGGCTGTTCGGCCGGCGCCGGTTCCTCCTGCTGTTCCCCTTGCCGGTGATCCTGCTGGCGCTGACCTGGTTCGCCAAGAGCACCGGAAGTCCACCGAGCGGGTGGGGACCGCCGCTGCTGAGCGGGCTCGGGATAGCGGTGGTGCTGCCGATCGTGGCGCTGATCGTCGGCACCGGCGTCCTGGGCTCCGAGATCGACGACGGCACGATCGTCCACGTACTCACCAAGCCGCTGCCCCGGCGCGAGATCATCCTTGCGAAGCTCGCCGTGTCCATCGCGGTGACGGTCGCCGTGGTCTGCGTACCGATGTTCGTGGCCGGGGTGATCACCGACTCGGTACGGCTCGGCGGCGCCGTGGCCGCGGCCACCGCGCTCGGTGCCGTGGCGTACTCGGCGCTGTTCCTGCTGTTGAGCCTGCTCACCCGGCGGCCCGTCCTGCTGGGGCTGCTCTACGTGCTGCTCTGGGAAGGGCTGCTCGGCAACGTGCTCAGCGGCACCCGGGTGCTGTCCGTACAGCAGTACGTGATCGCGGTCGCGGACCGGCTCGGCGACTCGCCGTTCCTGCTCGAGGCCCGGCTGTCAACCCCGCTCTCGCTGGTGATGAGTGCGCTGATCACCGTGGCCAGCACCGGCGTCGCGATCGACCGGCTGCGCTCGTTCAGCGTGGCGGGGGAGACGAGCTAGCGTCCCGCCTCTGCGGTTCGTCGACGGTTCGTTGCCAGCGAGCGGCGCGGGGCAGCGGAATGCGTCGAACCTGGCTATCGTGCATGGACTGGGGCATTGGTTCCGGTCAATCACGATCGAGGGTGGACCCAACCGCCATGAGCATGCCGCTGCTCCGCCGCCACCGCGATAGCCGTTCGCGGAACGATGGCTAGCGTCGATGATCGGCCGGGTCTGTCCGGCCAGCGCAACTTCCGGCTGCTGTGGTTCGGCGAGACGGTCAGCATGTGCGGCAGCGCGACGACCACCGTGGCGATGCCGCTGGTCGCCGTGACAACGTTGCACGCTGACGCGTTCACCGTCGGTGCGCTGGCGGCGGCGACGTGGCTGCCGTTCCTGCTCGTGGGCCTGCCCGCCGGGGCGTGGGTGGATCGGTTCCGCCGCCGTCCGGTCATGGTGACCGGCGACATCATCTCGGCGGTGCTGTTCATCAGCGTTCCGGTCGCCGCCTGGTTGCACGCACTCGGCGTCGCGCAACTGCTCGTGGTCGCCTTCGGCGCCGGTCTCGTGAGGGTCTTCTTCCGGACCGCGTACCAGGCCTATCTGCCGACTGTCGTGGAGCCGCTCTTCCTGCCGCAGGCCAACGCGCGACTGCAGGGCAGCGCATCGGTGGCCGAGGTCGCCGGCCCCGGGATCGCCGGGGTGATCGCGCAGGCAACCGGAGCTGTCACCGCGGTGCTCGTTGACGGGGTCAGCTTCCTGGTCTCCGCCGCCTGCCTGCTGCGTATCGACGTCGCGGAGCGCCGGATCGAAGACCCGCGACAGACAACGGGCTTGATCCGCAAGATCGGCGAGGGCCTGCACTTCGTCGTCGGAGACCGGTACCTGCGCACGCTGGCAACGTTCGGCGCGCTGTCCAACCTGGTCCTGGTAGCCGTGCAGGCCCTTCTCGTGCTGTTCCTGGTTCGTGACGTCGGCGTGGCAGCGGGCGTGGCGGGGCTGCTGATAGCCGGCCTGGGTCTCGGTGGCGTGGTCGGTGCGGCGTTCAGCAACCGGCTGTTCCGCCGATTCGGTACCGCCCGCACGATGGTGTGGAGTCAGGTGGCCACCGTCCCGTTCGGACTGCTCCTTCCCCTGACCGACCGCGGGTGGCGGCTCGCGTTCTTCGCCGTCGGCGCGGTCGCGCTGGCCGCCGGTGTCGTCATCAGCAGCATCGTCGCCTCCAGCTTCCGGCAGGCCTACTGCCCCAACCACATGCTCGGCCGGGTCAGTTCCGTGGTCTCGTTCCTGGTCTTCGGCGTCATGCCGCTCGGCGCCCTGATCGGCGGCGCCACGGCGGCGGCCCTCGGCGTACGCACCGCCCTGTGGGTCTTGACCGGCCTGCTGATCGCCCCGGTCCTGGTACTGATCTTCTCGCCGATCAGCCGCGGCCGTGACCTGCCGGCCAGCCGTCCGCCGGAGCCGGCGCCCGGAGCCGACGTCGCGGCTATCGGGTGACCCGAGTTGCCGGCGGAGCCGCGCTTGTCGGCGAGTCCGGTCGGGGACCGCGTCAGCCGGTGTTGCGCATGCCGGCGGCGATGCCGTTCACGGTGGTGAGCAGGGCCCGCTCGAGGGTGGCTTCGGCGTCGCCGCGGGGGGCCGACCGGCAGCCGGCCGCGGCCTGCCGGTACTGCCGCAGGAGCGCCACCTGCAGGTGGTGCAGCGGCTCCAGGTAGGTGTCCCGGACCTCTAGCGTGCGCCGCAGTACGGGCTGGGTGTCGAGCAGTCGCCGCGCGCCCGTGACGGCGAGCACCTCGGCTACGGTCAGCTCGTACTCGGCGAGGATCCGTTCGAAGATCGGCTGGAGCTCGGCCGGCACGAGCGTGTCGACGTACCGGCGTGCGATGCCGAGGTCCGTCTTGACGAGCATCATCTCCACATTGGACAGAAAGGTGCCGAAGAACTGCCAGTGGGCGTGCATGTCGGCGAGCACCGGACCGAGCCCGGCCGCTCGGGCCGCGGACAGGCCGGACCCGACGCCGAACCAACCGGGGATGATCTGCCGGGACTGGGTCCAGCCGAACACCCACGGGATCGCCCGCAGGCCCGCGAGCCCGGTACCGGAGTCGGGCCGCCGGGCCGGCCGCGACCCGATGTTCAGCGCGCCGAGGAGCTCGGTCGGGGTGGCCGCCCAGAAGTACGCCGGCAGCTGGGGGTCCTCGACGAGGGCGCGGTACGCCCGGTGGGCCGCGTCCGAGACCGAGGACATCGCCGCGTCCCACCGGGCCAGCTCCGCGGTGGACTGCCGCGGGCCGGTGTGCAGCAAGGTGGCCTCGAGCGTGGCGGCGACGGTCAGCTCCAGGTTCTCCCGGGCCAGTGCCGGCAGGGTGTACTTGTCCGAGATCACCTCGCCCTGCTCGGTAACCTTGATCGCGCCGTCCAGCGTGCCGTAGGGCTGGGCCAGGATCGCCTCGTGGGTGGGGCCGCCGCCGCGCCCGACGGTGCCGCCGCGGCCATGGAAGAGCCGCAGCCGTACGCCGTGCTTCGCGGCCACGTCGCGCAACGACCGCTGGGCCCGGTGGATCGACCACTGGGACGTCGTGATGCCGGCCTCCTTGTCGGAGTCGGAGTACCCGAGCATCACCTCCTGTACGTCGCCGCGGGCCGCCACGATCGCCCGGTAGCTCGCCACGCCGAGCAGGTCGTCCAGGAGCACCCCGCCGGCGTCGAGCTCGCCTACGGTCTCCAGCAGCGGTACGAAGCCGATCTGCGACCGTCCGCTGTGGACATCGAGGAGCCCGGCCTCCCGGGCGAGCACCACCGCGGCGAGCACGTCGTCGACGCCGCGGGTCATCGAGACGATGTACGACTCGA
Source organism: Micromonosporaceae bacterium (assembly GCA_016880465.1). Taxonomy (GTDB): domain Bacteria; phylum Actinomycetota; class Actinomycetes; order Mycobacteriales; family Micromonosporaceae; genus EFPC-2. Next base: position 1,093 of record JAEHDK010000021.1, on the reverse strand, counting down.
CGACCTCGCTACCGAACTGGTCCTGGGCGTCCCGGATCGTGCCGAACACGTCGAGCGTACGGCGGACCGGGTCGCCGAGCTCGGTGTCCACACCGGACAGTGGGCGGCGGCCGTCCAGCTCCCGTACGAGCAGCGCGGTGCGGTCCGCGCGGGACAGGGACGGGTAGTCCGGTACCTCGCCGACCCGGGCGTAGAGCTGGGCCAGCACCGCGTGGTGGGCGTCCGCGTGCTCCCGGACGTCCATCGTGGCCAGCTGCAGGCCGAACGCCGAGACGACCCGGATGGCGGTACCCAGCCGGCCGCCGGCCGGGAGCTGGCCCGCGTTGCGCTGCAGCGACGCCTGCATCAGCGTGAGATCGGCGAGCAGCTCGGCGGTGCCCCGGTAGTCCCGGCCCGGTACGTGCGGTGCGCCGGCCGCGAGCCGCCGGCGGGTGTGCTCCAGCTTCACCTTGATGCCGCGCGCCTTGAGCCGGTACGGCTCCTCGGCGTTCACCCGGCGGAACCGCTCGGGGAGCTCCGGCAGCGCGTCGAGGTCCTGGGCGAGGCTGGCGGACAGGTCGAGCGACACCCCGCGCAGCTGGCTGGACGTGGACAGCTCGTTGATCAGTTCGTCGAGGACCTGCTCGACGGCCTGGATCCCGTGCTCGTGCTGGATCAGCAGCACATCGCGGGTCACCGCCGGCGTGACGTACGGGTTGCCGTCCCGGTCGCCGCCGATCCACGTACCGAACGTGAGCTGGCGGTCCACTGTGGAGGACACGCCGAGCCGGCCGAGCGTCGCCGCGAGATCGTCGAGGACCCGCGGCGCCGCGTCGGCGTAGAGCTCGCGCAGGTAGTACACCGCGTTGCGGGCCTCGTCGGTCGGGTCCGGCCGGTCGAGCCGCAGCTCGTCGGTCTGCCACAGCAGGTCGATCAGCTCGGCGATCCGGCGGTCGGCCGGGTGCCCGTCGCCGTACCACGCCGCGGCCGCCGCCTCGGCATCCAGCTCGTCGGCGATCGCGCGCAGCTTCGACAGGATCGAGCGGCGGGCCGCCTCGGTCGGGTGCGCGGTGAACACCGGCCGGACCGCCAGCCGGTGCGCCGCCGCGGCGAT